>CAZEQP010000030.1:0-12599 GCA_964514345.1 uncultured Candidatus Obscuribacterales bacterium | reverse complement strand
CCAGTGAATTGCCCAGGAACCAGACTCCCATAGTCAGTCCAAGAAAGCGAATGGGAGCCAGTTTTGTCACTGTGCTGAGCCCGACTGGTGATAAACATAATTCACCGAATACCTGGAACAGATAAACCCAGACAAGCCACCAGAAAGTTACTTTGCCATGCGCAGATAGAATTGAAGCAGGCACCATAAGAGCTATGCCTATTCCCAACAAAATCATTCCCCACATAAATTTAGCAGGAGCGGTGGGCTGTTTGTCGCCCATTTTCATCCAGAGCCAGGAGAATACTGGAGCGAACATAATGACAAAAATGGCTTGCGCCGACTGCAACCAGGAAGAAGGAAACTCCCAGCCGAAAATGACATTGCTTGAACATTTTTCGGCAAACACATTCAAACTGGAGCCGCCCTGCTCATAAATAGCCCAGAATAAAGCATTGAAGAAAAAGAGCAGTCCGATGGCTCCCAGTCTTTGTTTTTCTTGTGTAGTCAGAGGCTCAATGGCTGCCGGTTTTGCTTCTTCAGCTGAATCGGATGCCGCAATCTCTTTTTTCTTTTTCAGTCCTATGTCATCGAGCAATTTCCATTGCAAGACATAGTTTATGAGTCCGATTGTCATTCCCACGCCGGCTGCACCGAATCCGAAATGCCAGCTCATATGCTCGGGAATTCCCCAACCTAGAAGCATGGCTTTGAATTCTTTGGTTTGAGCCAGCCAGCCGCATACAATAGGTGCGATTGTGGCGCCGATATTGACGCCCATATAATACATTGAAAAGCCTGAATCCCGCCTGGGGTCACCTTCTTTATAAAGACTGCCCACCATCGAAGACATGTTCGGTTTCAACAGTCCGGTACCGCAAATAATCAGACCAAGACCGATATAAAATGTGTAAATAGACGGGAAAGCCATAGTGAAATGACCTAATGCGATGATGCTGCCGCCAATCAAAACGGCATATCGCGCGCCTAAATATCTGTCTGCGATAAAGCCACCAGGCATGGAGGCAAGATAAACAGACATGGTGTAAAGCCCGTAAATATGTGAGGCATTTTTGTGGTCCATGGCAAGACCACCCTGAAACAGAGCCGCTTCCATGTACAAAATCAGTATGGCGCGCATGCCGTAATAGGAAAATCGTTCCCACATTTCAGTGAAGAACAGGTTGACCAGTCCTATCGGATGCCCGGCGAATTCTTTCATTTTTTACAAATTAATCCTGGGATTGCTGATTTCATCATTTATTACCGGAACCTGAAGTTTAACATCTTGGCTAGCCCCGGTATAATCTTATATATGGCAAAAATACTCCTCGTAGAAGACGACAAGAACCTGGCTATTCTGCTCAAAATGCAGCTTGAGCAAAACAAAAATATGGTCGAGCACGCCAAATGCGGGCTGGACGCTATGGCTTATCTGCGCACTCAAAGTTTTGATCTCATAATTTTGGACTGGATGCTGCCTGATGTGCAGGGAATTGAAGTGTGCAAAGAGCACCGCAATCACGGCGGCAAAACTCCCATACTTATGCTCACTGCCCGCGGCGAGATAGAAGACAAGGCGCTTGGTCTGAATGCAGGCGCCGATGATTATCTGGTTAAACCTTTTCATCCCACCGAGCTTGACGCCAGAGTGAATGCACTTTTAAGAAGACCGCCCACTTTTGCCGGCAAAACGCTGAAAATCAAAGACCTGGAGCTTGATACCGCCAATAGTATCGTCACCCGTGGTGGCAGTCAGATAGATTTAACCGCCAAAGAATTCGGCATGCTTGAACTACTCATGCGTTATCCCAATAAAAGTTTCACTCTGGAAGCTATTCTAGATAGGGTCTGGGACTCTGATTCAAACGCGTCCATAGACAGTGTGCGCACCCATATGAAGACTTTGCGCAAAAAACTGGGCGACAGTGAAGAGAACGGTATTATTCGCACCAAGCGGGGGCAAGGTTATCGCATTGTCGATAACTAATGTGAATGAAAAACAATTCTCTAACCACCCTTACCACCATCGCCATAGGCCTTGCGGTGGCTCTTTTGATTTATATAGGTAATATTTCGCTCGGGCAGTGTTTCCAGCGGCTTGAAGATTCAAAAATGGCTCAACGCCAGTACAAAATTCTGGATTTATTACACAGCATCAAATTCGACCTGCACCAGGCGGTGATTGCCGAGCATGAATTTATCTGGGGACAGGACAAAAAATTTGTCGACTCGTATGAAAGCAACATGGCAAGCGCGCTTGAGCGCATCACCAAACTGGATATAGAGTTGCGCGGCAAATACCAGATGACTTCAGACGAGTTGAAAGAATATGTGAGCGTCCACAAAAAATGCTCGCATGAGGCGTTTGATTTGAGCAGGTCAAAAGGTTCACAAGCCGCTTTTGCTTATTTAAAAGAGCAGGGACAGGAAAAACTGTCTACTGAAATTGAAGACCTTATAGACAATCTGGAGGGACGCACTTCAATGGAATTCGGCTTAATTACAACACAGGCCGACAAAGGAAGTATGCAGACAGTGACAGGTATTGCCGGTCTTATGTGTGTGGCTCTGTTTATTCTAATTATCGTCATCGTGGTTGTTAATCGTTATGTGAATGAAAGACAGCGGGCAGAGCGATCTTTGCAAGAAGCTGAAAGACGATTTCGCGCTGTGTTTAATCAGACATTTCAGCTCAGTTTTTTGCTTGCGCCTGATGGCACCATCATTGAAGTAAATGAATCATTCGCTGATTTTGCCAATATCGCTGAAGGTTCAAAAGAACTTCACGAGAAAATGTTCTGGGAAGGAAGCTTCTGGCTCAATCGGGAGAATAACATCAATCGGCTCAAAGAAGCGGTGGAAAAAGCGGCAAAAGGACAGACCGTCAGACTGGAAGAAGAAATAAAAGGATCGAAAGGGGAGGTTATCACAGTCGATTTATCCATCAAGCCTGTGCTGGAAGATCGCACTCGTGTTCTTTTTCTCATAGCAGAAGCGCGCGACATTACAGAACGCAAGCAAGCAGAACAGCGAGTGAAAGAATTTTATTCCACTGTTTCACACGAATTGCGCACTCCCCTTACCGCCATCCGCACTGCCCTTGGACTGATGGATTCTTTAACCGAGGACTCAAAAGCAAAGCCTGTGCTTGTCATTGCCGAGGAAGAAACAGATCGTCTTATTCGTTTGATAAACAATATATTGGATATAAGAAAGATCGAGTCGGGCAAAATCGATCTTAAATTGAGCCAGGTAGAACCGTCAGCCATTCTGAAAAAATCAATCGACAGTCTTGAGAATCTGGCTAAAGAAAACAAAATTGGTTTTGAGACCAGGCTGGAAAGCCAGACTAACGGTTCTCATACTAATGATTCGACAATATCGGCAGATGAAGACAAATTGCAGCAAGTTATAACCAATTTGCTTTCAAACGCCATCAAATGGGCGCCGGAAGGCAGCAAAGTGCTGGTCAAAGTAAAGCAAAGCAAGAGTCTGTGCCGTTTTGAAATAAGTGATGAAGGTCCGGGCATACCCGAAGAACAGCGAGAGATAATATTTGATCAATTCCAACAAATAAAAGGAAAAAATTTGCCGCCCGGGGGATCAGGCGGCAAAGGTACTGGTTTGGGGTTGGCTATATCTAAAGCTTTGGTTGAACAACACGGGGGATCCATCGGGGTCCTTGACCGTGAAGGCGGGCAGGGCTCTTGCTTCTGGTTCGAGCTCCCTTGTAAAGAAGAGCCGGTCTGCGATTAACCGGCTCATACTTACTGCAGTCAGTGAACTCAAAAATCGCTTGATGATAGTTCCGCACTCGTGGCCGACGTTTTGCTTTACTTCAACTGCGATTCTTTGATCCCTAAACCGCTTACATTTTTCATACTAAATAAGCTGCGTGAAGTAAAAGTGAATTGAGCGTGAAGTGATCGTGAACTCTCAAATATCGGGGATTTGACCCGGCGATTTAACCTTAAATGCCCTCATTTAATCTTGCAGTCAAGCTCATGACTGAAAAATGAAATTCCACAGGATGACTGATTCGAGATTTGAATATATTTATTCCTTATATAAAGTGCGGCGATTTGCCCGTATTGCATTAAAGGTTAACCGTTGCTTATCATGGGACTATCGAAAACATCGGAAGAGGCAAGCCACTAAATAAGTGCTGCCCCGAATATAAACCCCGACGGTTTCTAAAACATCACACCACACATAAAACCCTGCATCTGGTACTACCTATGGTGCTGGCCGCAGCGTGTCACAATCCTATTTAAGGAGGATTCCCCTATGAAATTCGCCCGCAAATATCTTTCTCTGGCAGAACGCTTTGAGGAAAGAGGAAAATATGTCAAAGCGGAAAGGCTTTATGTCAAAGCTCTCAAGCTGATTGAAGGCAAAGTGGACTCTACAAGCGAAGAGTTGATTCCATACTTGTACAACCTTGGCTATATTCAAGCTGCTCAAGAGCAAAACTCCGAATCAATCGACACTTTCGGCCGTCTGTTGCCGATACTGTTGAAAAAGCACGGTCAAAACCACGTCGATGTGCAGGAAATACGCGATGTTCTGCACGACATTCATTCTGAGATAGGACTTCCCTGCCAGGCTATTAATTGCTAATTGATTATAGAACCGCCAGCGGAACATCCTTTTGAGGCACCGGATAGATTGAGTCGATTTGACTGATATCTTCTGAATCCAGCTTCAATTTATCGGGATCCGCACCGGCATTCTCTTCCACATGCAACGGCTTAGCCGCTTTGGGAATGGAGAAAGTGCCTTCCAGCCTGGTTAAAAACGCCAGAATGACCTGTCTAATCGTAGCTTGATGTTTAGCTGCAATACCTGATAAAACGTGATATTCGTTGCTCTTGGGGTCCGGAATCTCGCCATAGGGCGTGTATCCCACAACAGCAATATTCTTTTCCTGACAAAACTGCATTAAGCGCCGCTCGATTCCGCGCTCTTTCAGATTGTACATAACCTGATTGCAAGCTATTTTCCCTTTGGAAAGGGAATCGAGCGCTTCCTGCAGATCTTCCATGTCAAAGTTGCTCACACCGAAAGAGCGGATTTTGCCTTCTTCTTCCAGCTTTTCAAAAGCGCCGAGTGTTTCGGCAAGCGGGCGATCACCCCGCCAGTGCAGGAGATAGCAATCGAGATAATCAGTCCCCAGTCTTTTCAGGGTGCGCTCAAGAGCCGAAATAGTGCCAAGATAGCTGGCATTAGTAGGCAGCACTTTGCTTACAAGGAAAACTTTGTCGCGGCTCACAGGCTTGAATGCTTCGCGAATAACTTCTTCGGCATGTCCGTACATTTCAGCGGTGTCGATATGAGTCATGCCATGCTCGAATCCGACTTGCAGAGATCTTATGGCTTCATCGCGGGCTTTGCCCGATTCAGGTATTTGCCATGTGCCCTGCCCGATGACAGGAACTTGAAAGGAAGTGGGACCGAATTTTCTGGACTTCATCTATTTGAACTGGAGACACTCGAAACTAATTGGGCAAGTGGTATTCGATTTCTTTTTCAAGAAATTCCAACTTGGCTTCCAACTCTTTATTTTCCTTCGAACCTTTCTGATTCCATAGCTTTATGAAGTTTTTTAGCGTCTTTAACATATCTTTCTCGCCCTGATGCAGTCCCATACCCCGCTTCTCTTTGAGGATAATTTCTGCCGGCACAGAAAGCTTAGCCAAGGCCAGTTCTATGTCTTGGCTGACCTGATTAATGGCGCTGGCAATTTGGGCGGCGTCGGCTGCCTCTAAATTACCTTTTTCCAATTCAGCGCAAAGGTCGGCTTTGAAATTTTCGCCCTCTTTGCCCAGGCGTGAAATTGCTCTTGCGATTTCGCCTTTGCCTGAAAGACCAGAACTTGAATGTTCTTGCTTGCTTGCCACCCAGTTGGTAGCTAGACCTTCCTTGAGTGCCGAAACTATCTTTGGATCTTGTTTGTCGGCAATGCCCAGCCTGCTCAAGTGAATGGCAGCCCAGCGTTTGTTTTCAGCATTTTGAGAATCAAATTGGGCAAGCAAAATTTCTTTCTGGTCTTTTGTAGAACCCACATATTCAGGCAGCCACTTCAATGCCTTGGTTGAGCCTTCAATACCTGCTTGTTTGACCAGATCACCTAAAAGAGGATTAGAAGGAAGGAGAGGACTGAGCACGTCAGCCTGGGACTTAGCCCAGATGTCGCCTCTGGTAAAGTCTCTTTTGTCGATGGCACATACAATTGCCTCAGGTAGCCCTTTTTCTTCAATTTCTTTGAGAAATTCATCTACTATTGTGGGCTGAAACTTGCGCACCAGATGATTCTGGATACTTGCGATATATGCGCCCCAGGCTTCAGGCATGTCAGTAGATTGCACCGGACTCTTGGTTTCGACTTGAGAATCGCTCTGCTTGCTTGCTTTATTGGGACTCTGAGGCGAAAAGTCCTGAATTTCTTTGGAGTTTGGTTTTTTCTTTTTTGAACCGGACGATTTTTTCTCTGGCATTAAAAGCAGCTCCTTTTAAAAGAGGATTCCCCTTTGAAATTGCCTCCAAATCAGCTTGTAAATATAGGTAAACCCTAATTTTCAAAGGCTCATTTTGGGGTGGGCTGGGACATGTCTTGCGTCAAAAATTGATCTTAAATAAAGAGATCATAGACATTGAGTATACAGGGCGTACAATGTCAAGCAGGCGTTTGGGCTCGGTGAGCCAGGCAAGCAAATGCGTTGGAACTTAATTTTAGCGGGGTTGATATGGTGCTCAGTACCTTTGCAGGAAAAACAGTTTCGGTCGCCGTAGAAAAAAATTACACGGTTAAGAACGAAAAACTTATGAAGTGGGTTGATGAAGCAGTTGCTCTCTTTCAACCGGATTCAGTCTATTGGTGTGACGGTTCTCAGGAAGAATACGACCGCATTGCCGCCCAGATGGTGGCTGCCGGAAAACTGATTAAACTGAACGAAGCTAAACGCCCGGGCTCGTACCTTGCCCGCTCCGACGCCTCCGATGTGGCGCGTGTGGAAGACAGAACTTTTGTATGTTCCAACAACAAATCAGATGCCGGTCCCAACAACAACTGGATGGACCCGCATGAAATGAAAACCAAGCTGCGCGGACTTTTTGAAGGCAGCATGCAAGGACGCACCATGTATGTCGTGCCCTTCTCGATGGGTCCTATCGGTTCACCTCTTTCACATATCGGCGTGGAACTCACCGATTCACCATATGTGGTGCTTTCCATGCGCACAATGACCCGTATGGGTAAAAAAGTTGTGGACGCTCTGGGTGAAAAAGGCGCATTCGTGCCCTGTCTGCACTCGGTCGGCGCCCCGCTCAAACCCGGTCATACAGACGTTTTATGGCCTTGCAACGAGACTAAATTGATAGTCCATTTCCCTGAAACCAGAGAAATTTGTTCATATGGTTCAGGCTACGGCGGAAACGCGCTACTGGGCAAAAAATGTTTTGCTCTTCGCATCGCCTCCACCATGGCTCAAGAGCAAGGCTGGCTTGCAGAGCACATGCTCATTCTGGGATTGAAAAATCCGGAAGGCAAAAAATCATATATCGCAGCTGCTTTCCCGAGCGCTTGCGGCAAAACAAATCTGGCCATGCTCATTCCCCCCTCAGTTTTCAAAGGCTGGGAAGTGACCACAGTAGGTGATGATATCGCCTGGCTCAAACCAGGTCCTGACGGCAGACTTTATGCCATCAACCCAGAAGCCGGTTATTTCGGCGTTGCCCCCGGCACCGGTGAAAAGACCAATCCCAATGCCATGGCCACAATGACCAAAAACACGGTTTTCACCAACGTCGCTCTCACACAAGATGGAGACGTGTGGTGGGAAGGCATGACCGATCTGCCGCCTGCAAAATGCACCGACTGGCAAGGTCAAGAATGGACACCCGATTGCGGACGCAAAGCTGCTCACCCCAATGCTCGTTTCACAGTGCCTGCCGAACAGTGCCCGTCACTGGATGAAAAATGGGATGATCAAGCCGGTGTTCCAATCGATGCCATGATTTTCGGTGGACGTAGAAGCACCACTCAGCCGCTTGTATACGAAACATTCAACTGGGATTTCGGTGTTTATGCAGCTGCCACCATAGGATCTGAAACCACCGCCGCCGCCACCGCCAAAGTGGGTGAAGTGCGCCGCGACCCGATGGCCATGCTTCCGTTCTGCGGATATCACATGGGTGATTATTTCCAACACTGGATTGATCTAGGTCATTCCATAAAGAAAGCTCCCAAAGTATTTTGCGTGAACTGGTTCTTGAAAGACGAAAAAGGCAAATTCATCTGGCCCGGTTTCGGCGAAAATATGCGTGTACTCGAGTGGATCTTCAATCGTGTCAATCAAAAAGCTGACGCGGTCGAAACTCCTCTTGGTTATGCACCGCGTTATGAAGAATTGAACTGGAATGGACTTGAGTCTGAAGTCACACCTGAAGTTTTTGAAAAATTGATGACAATCAATGCCAAAGACTGGCAGGAAGAATTCAAACTGAGAGAAGAATTGTTCGAGCAACTGAAAGACAGACTGCCTGAAAAATTCAAAGCCATCCAGGAATATCTCAAACTTGGTCTTTCCTGAGACTGAGCTTGAATAAGTAAATAAACATCAGCCTCTTGAGCTTATCTCAGGGGGCTGATTTCTTCTCGTTCACTATCTCAACTAAACTTTTGCGTCTGTGAATTCCATCAATAATGCGATTGTGCATATCTTTGAAAATACCAAAAGTTCCGAATCCTTCTGAACCCACTGTTTCAAAAGAGGAAATTTCGTCGAGTTTCAAATCCTTTTTCATCTCTTCTAGCGGAATGCAATTGTCCAGATCTCGTTTGTTGAATGCAAGAACACACGGGATTTTGCTTACTGACAAAATTTGTTGTCCACTTTTCTTGCCGGATGCAATTTTTTGACATTCTAATTTTCCGGCGGTCAATTTAAGTCCTTTTGCTAAAACTTGTTCTTTCAGAGCATCGAGATATTCAAGATTCGACATTTCACAACCGGGAGTCGAGTCTGCCATAAACACTATGGCGTCTATTGATTCAAAATCAAGATTTTGACAACATGTTCGAAACTCAAAAATATGACTGAAGCCTTCTATATTTTGACCGGGCCAGTAGTCTAAAAGAAATGACAATGACTTTTCACTGGTGTTGTCGATTTCATTTAGCCGGCCTGGGTTTGCGGCGAATCGATGCATGGTTTGCAGCCATGTTTTTTTCCACAGCCAGGTGGTCCGTAAAACACCATGGTTATGAAAATCTTCTTGTGGTCGAAATCTACTCGAATCAAACTTGGCTTATTTGCCTCCTAAATATAGAATATTGAAAGTATAGATCTATTGATAGCTTCTGGGAGAGCCGAAAAATGAAGAGGGCCGGACTGGCGCTGTGCTTGGGTATCATAACTGGCAACAGTTTTCTGTCCGCTCTGGCTCAGGGTGATCCCGTCCCCGGCGCGCCGGTGAACACACCCAAAGTGGAAGTCATCGAAGTTCCCCAGAATAACGGCTTGATAAATGCCCTGCAGAACTTTCAGTTCCAGCAGAATCAGACAAACTCCATTATCAACTCTACTGCGGTGAAGGTTAATCCGGCTATTACTCCGCTTGATCAGCGCATTCAAAACTCGAACAAGTTCAATATATTCGGTGTCAACGGTCTGGGAATAAGCTCGGGTAATAACCCTTTTATAGTGAACAGCCACTTGATGGCAGGCGGCGATTTGATGGCGAAGTCGAAAGATTTTGCTGCTTTTCTTTTAAGAGCCGACATTAATGCAAACAAGAATGATTTACTTCGCGGATTTAGCACTCTGCCTTCTCCAGTCCTCATTGGCGGATTAATGATGGCACTAAATTTGCATCAGGATTTGTTCAACTCGATTATGAACAAGGCTGTCCAGGGTGGATTAGAAGGACTTAGATCCAGCTTGATCGATCTTGCTATTGCTTTGAAAACCGGCAAGATATCTCCTGCCGACGCTCAAAGAGTGCTTATGCAAATGCTCGGTTTGATGCCTGCAACCAAAGTGGCCACCTCAGTCACTCCAATAAAAATGACTCAAACATCAACTCAAACCACTACTCAGCCGCAAATAGTGAAAGTCAGTGTCACGCCTGTATCAACAATTCAAACGAATGTTGTGAACAATAATGCCACGCCTATAGCAACGACGACTACAAACACTGTAGTGAGCAGTATTGGCACCACTACACCAGAAACTAATGTGAGTCAGGTTCCGACTAAAGTCACAGAAATACAAAAGCAACCGGCCAAAGTTCCCGGTCAAATTACGATTGTTTCCGCACAACCGACGAATACTCCAGCCACTAACACGGCTAATAATCAGCCGATATATCAGTCGATAAATCAGTCCACTTTATCTAGTAGCGATTTAAGCAATGCGCTGAATAAAATTGTTTCTTCAAACCAGGAAAAAACAAATGAACTGACCAACAAGCTTGATTCATTCTATAAAGGTCTTAGTACGTCCAACAATGGTGGTTCTAGTTCAGGCAGCAGTGGCAATATCGTAAATCCTAATCCGACTAAGATCAACGTTAACACAGCACCTCTTGAAGCAGCCGTCGGATCTGTCGTATCTACATTAGGCAATGCTCTGGGCCTTATATCTTCAGCTTCAACCAAAGCCGCCTCGACAAAATCTCAAGGACCTGTTTTGCCTCCGGGTATGCCAGATCCCAGTGCCTTAGGTCAGTCAACTGTTGTTACTGTTCTTCTAGCCGAGTTGAAAATGCCACCAATATTGAGCCAGACAATTATGACTAAAACTATGTTGGGACATTTTAATGGCGGAGCGTCGTCATTGCGCACACTAACTTCAATGTTGAGCATACCGTCACTGACTAAATCCGAAGCTCAAGCGATAGTACTTGCCTTTTTAGATGCCACCAAGCAACCAATTGATATTCCGGTAGATACAATAAAGCTTGTAATAAATCAGAGTTCAGGCGGAACCAGTACCGCGACTTCTACTTCTAAACAGCCGACTACCAATGACCTTCTTTTGAAAATGAATGGCATACAAAATGTTGCGGTTACTATGCAGACCACGATGAAGAACGCGCCACCTTCGCAAGCGCAAGCCGAAGCAAAAGTAATGGCTGCGATGGTATCTATGCTTACAAATATGGTTGATGGACTTCAGACTGATTTGACTAAAATGACCAATGCCTCCATGAATACTGTCAATTCCATATTCAACGCCGCCCAAGAAAGTTCAAATACAATGAATCAACTGTTCCAAACACAATCTCACTAAATGAGCATAGCTGAAAATCTGGGAGAAATGCAAATGCGAAATCTAGCTCTAAGCCTGTGTTTGATAGCATTTTTATGTCAGGCAAGCTGGCTGCCTGTAATTGCTCAAGGTGACCCCGTCCCTGGTGCACCGGTAAATACCCCCAAAGTGGAAATCATTGAAGTTCCGCAGAATAACGGCTTGATTAATGCATTGCAAAATTTCCAGTTTCAACAAAATCAAACAAATTCTATAATCAATTCAACAGCGGTTAAGACAAATCCAACCATCACTCCGCTTGATCAACGCGCCGGACTGACTCAAAAATCGACTAATATCAATATCTTTGGTATCAACGGATTAGGAATAAATTCAGGCAATAACCCATTTATTGTAAACAGTCACTTGATGGCAGGAGGTGATTTAATCAGCATTTCCAAAGATCTTGCCTCATTTTTGATGCGCACTGACTTGAATGCCAATAAGAATGACTTGTTTCAAAAATTAAACAACACGCCTACACCAGCGCTTCTTGGCGGATTAATGATGGGTCTCAATTTGCCTTCTGATTTATTCAACTCCATTATGAACAAGGCTGTTCAAGGTGGATTAGAGGGACTCAGGTCAGGCCTGGTTGAACTGGCTATTGCTCTGAAAACAGGAAAAATATCTCCAGCCGACGCCCAAAGAGTGCTTATGCAAATGCTTGGTCTGGCTCAACCAGCTAAAGTGGCTGCTTCTGTCACTCCCATCAACACTCAGACTTCGTCTACAGTTAAGACTGTGACTTTGAGTACGACTCCTGTTTCTACGATACAAACGGTTGTTGCAAACAATAACGCTACACCTATCTCAACTACAAATACTAAAACCAAACAACCATCAGCAGTTCCGACAGTGACGATAGTCTCGGCTAATTCGAACACCCAGACGACTGGTACAGCCAATACCCAGAGTACAAAAGTCACCCAAGATCAGCAGAAAGAAATTTTGAACGACAAGAAAGATAAATTAGAGCAGACCATCAATACGATGCAGAACGTCGTCACCGACATCAACAAAGATAAGCAGGCAGCCATGGGAGAAAAAATCGGTACATCGATTGGTACTCTCGCTCTTAACGTTGTTGCCCCCGTAACTACTCCCATCACTGTCGCTGTCGGTGCATCACAGACGACCGGCATCACCCCTAAGGAAGCGATAAACAATATTGGAAATGCGGTAATGGGTATGACCGGTCAGGGTGCCTCGCTCAGAGCCGGAGAATTTAAGACTATACCTCCTGATCCTTTGCAAATTACTCAAGCTGCTTTTCTTGGAACTACATTTGCATTAAAGGGTTTA
>CAZEQP010000029.1:0-12725 GCA_964514345.1 uncultured Candidatus Obscuribacterales bacterium | reverse complement strand
CGGCAGCACCTGCTGCACAACCATTTACGGTTCAGTCTTTACAGGACAAAGCCAGAGCCTATAGAGCCGAAAACAGTGAAACCGCCTGGCAGGCTTTTTCCACCACGTTTAAAACATTTTTGAGCGACCCGCGCACAGCCCGCCTTACAGCCAAGCAAATTATGCAATCAAATCCGTCCCTGACCGATTTGCATGTGCAGGTCATCGATGCTCACGGCATCAAGTTGTGGACTTTTCCCGGCATCAAAGAAAACAGGGTAATTTTCGCCCAGAAAATAGGAGCAATGCCGGCTCCAGAGAGTCCCGGCATTGCGGTGGAAATTCTTGAATATCCGGCGGATATAAACCTGACAGACGCCAGAGTGGTTCACTCCAGCACCACCACAACCACAGTGGGACCGCGGGGGAAAAAACACACACAAGTGGTCGAAGGTCCCAGGTTTTTGACTATTGCCGGCTATAAACGCTCTGACGGACAGCTTTTTCTCAAAGCTTATAAAGTGGCAGGCAGTGTTTTAGCCCCCACAAACGAGCCTTTCCAGCATGTTCCGGCTTCTCTGATGCAAGGCGGCGCCACCAGAGCTTATTTTTCAGGGAACCAGCTAATAATCGGCATGCCTTCCACCGAGCAGGCAAACAAAACCGACGGTCACCCTCTTCCGTCGGGTCCCATGTCTTCTTCTTACCAAGTAGTATTAAAGTTTGAGGGCAATGCTTTTACTTTAGCTGAGAAGCCTTCTGCTGAAGGCCCTTTGCCCATAGCCGTCTTTTTTGTCAAAACTCTGCTTGAGGGCAGAACCGACGTGGCTAAAGCCTGGGTGGGCGATCCTGCATTGATGAACATTCCGAAATATCTGGGTCTGATAGGAAAAAATCCGTCCAGACCTTACAAACTGGTGGCCATGTCTGTAATACCGGGAGCCCCCATAATGGCCAGATATCGCCTGGTTACTTATGAAGCGCAAGATCTTATCATAGATATAGGCAAAGTGAAAAAAGATACTAAAGTCAAAGGAATATTCGTTGCGCCCTGCGATCCTGTAGCCCGCAACCTGAACGGGGCGCTTGTCGGCGGTCCGCTTCCGGCTGCAGAGACTCCTGTTCCTTCAGGAGGGGCAGGAGGCGGCGGCGAATCAGGTTCAAGTTCAGGTCCTGCCGTAAAGACAAACGGCAATGCCACACAAGTGCATTAATTTCTTGCTAAACTTTTTGATAGGTATCTTTTTTTTATATCTTTGCAGGTAAATGATTTTGAGTCAGGCTCAAAAAAATACAACTTCAACTGAAGTGGACAAGGATGAATACATTTCAGATTCAGAATCTGGTGGACGAGGAAATTACTCTTCCAATCAGGCCTACCTGACATATGTTTTTAAAGAAGACTTATTCCAGAAGCTTGATCGTCTGATAGAAACAGGAAAGTTTGCCGATGGGTTGATAATCAATATGACCCAGGTGGGCTTTTCCATACCCATGGAAACTCTTTATAAATTTGCTTTCTATGCGCAAAGGATCTTGAGATCGCAGGGTGTACTTATTTTCGTCAAAGCCGATGGTGCCATCACACTCACCAAAGATGATACCTCAGGCGGTTTGACTCTCAATGTTTACGACAGTCCTTTTGGAATTTTTGCCAGACATCCTTTGCTTGCCGACTATGTTTGTGCCACCGTTGCCGGTATTGACAGACGACGCCTGCGCGAAGGCGGAAGCACGCTGGCCAGCCACATTCTCTATAATTCGACACCTGTATTGACTGAAGCCGGGCGCGGCATCAAAGACGATTTTTCGCTGCCGGCGCCGCAAAACTGGGTTTTGCAACTTGTCGACGATTATTCAAGCGTCGAGTCAATCATGCGCACTCTGGAAAAACAAAGTCAAATTCCTCAAGACGAAATGCTGCGCACCATACAAGAATTGGAAGCGCAAAAATTCATCTTTCCCATTTTCCCCCGCATCCAATTTTTATCGAACTGTTATCACAATCGCAAACGTTTTCGCCTGGGAAGATATCTGGTGGCCTCAGGATATCTCACCGAAGCGCAGTTGCAAGAACTGCTTGAACAGCAGGAAGAAGAAGGCTGGGGAAGAACGCAGCGTACCTATCTGGGACTTCTGGCTGTGCGGGCGGGTTATATAAATACCAGAGCGCTGGATATTTTGCTTGACGATCAGTTTCTTTACGGCGGTTATGGGTCCGAAAAAAATGCAGACGGGTCAAAAGACACACGCTCAATCAATATAGAATCGGTACGCGATTCAATGATTGGAAGCCTTGGCGCCATAGATGGTGCCGGTGTTTTGCAGTCGCTTGCCACGGCGGCGCGAACAGGGGTTTTGACCGTGGAAAACCGTCACAAAGTATTTTCAATCGCATTCAGCAACGGTCAACCTACGCATGCCAAATTAAACAGATTGTGCGGTTACAACGCCGCTACCGAATTTCTGGTGGAGTGGAACGAAGGAATTTTCGTATTCAAAGACAAAGCCTCGGATGAGGATTTTACCGATGAATGCAGGCTGAAATATTCACTCAACAAGCTTTTGCTTGATTCGGCTCTTTTTCAAGATCAGTCCAAACAGATTTTGAACAAAATGCCCGGCGGCAAAAATTGCGTTCTGGAAAGAGTATGGAACTTTGATGCTTTATGGCACAAAATTGAAAATGAAAGTATGAAATTTGGAGACAATACTCCGATTTCCAAAGAAGACAAAACAAACATCTTCAACCTGGTGAAGCTTATAGACGGTCTGACCACGCTGGATGAAGTGATTCGACTTTTTGATCACTGGCCTGCTTACATGGTATTGCGTTCGGTGGAAGTTTTATTCCAGAGAAATCTTGTTATTGTGCAAAAATCCAGTCTCTTTCGCCCTCTCACTATTTTCCAAAAAATCACGCAAGAACTCACTCCTATTTTCGGACCGGAAAAAAACAAAGATTTGCTCGATTCAAGCCTGCATTATGTGCATGGTGATTCAATCGCCACCAAGCGCTTTCATATAGACCATGAAGGCAGGGTTAGCGTGAATTTGAGCCTGGTCAAACAGTCCGGCGCTTCCGCTTCTGCCGTTTTGCTTGAATTGAGACGCTGGATGGAAGCCTATCTTGCTTATTGCAGGAGAGAAGTCGATACTACCGTAATCGATACCATAGTCACGCGTGTGATTGATTCGCAAAAGTATACCGTAGATTAAAATCAGGTTTATTTACAGTTTTACGAGGTATTTATATCTTTATGGATATAGATGTCCGTCTTTTTGCACCCATCGCAACTTTGTGCGCAAGCGCACTGGCCACTTATTTGTGGTTTCTCAATCGTCCGCAAAAGCGGCTGTCGATGAAACTTTTAAAATCAGAACCGCTGATAAGTCTGCAAGGTCCGGCCCGCAAAAAGCTTACTGTGCAATACAACAACAGCCTGGCGGAAGGAACTTATCTTTTGCACCTGGCCATCGTCAATCAGGGTAATGTGCCGATTACAGTGCAGGATTATCAGGCGCCCATCCGAATTGAAGTAAATCCTCAAGCCAATATTCTGGAAGCATCCATTATTGAAACCTGGCCTGCGGATCTGGACCACAGGCTGAAAGAAGCCGGGAATAGCCAGAGCAACAGTTTGATTCAAGACACCTTCAAAAATACGATTCGCATAATTCCAATCCTGCTCAATCCCAAAGACGAGTTTGTGGTGCAACTGCTGGTGGAGCGTTATGACAATCGCATCGAAATTTCTCAACAAATTTCCGGAATCAAGCGGGTTGAAGTCTGGGAAGACTCGCAGAATTTCGCCCGCTTTCTGGCTTTTACAGGAGCATTAATCGTTTTTATCGCCTTGATATTCCTGGATCCACAGCTTCCTTTTGCTTTGCGCACCCCTTCCATTCCCTTTCTGTTGATTGTGCTGATTGGTTTTGGATTGCATTTTTCCGGCATGTTCTGGGGTAAAGGAAGGACAGCCACCAGTCGATTCGGACTGCACTTTAATGAAAAATTAGAGAATAAGAAGGAAAATACATGAGAATCAGCCAGCAATTGCAATTATATGCAATCATCATAGTAGTGACACTGGGTCTGGTGGCAATCACGGCTTACTGGTCTGTCTGCGATTTCGGCGAGCACGGGGCAAAAGTAGTCGACAGCATGTCCACTATGGAAAAGGTGGAAGCAGCCTGTTTCCATCTTACTTATGCAGTTTCCAACCAGCGCGAATATTTGATCACGGACAAAGATTCATATCTGGACCGCTTCAGAGCTCAGCTCGACATCACCAAAGAAATTTTGCGTGCTTTGCGTGATCAGCTAAAAACCGACCACGAAGAGATGATCATTTTTGAAAAATTCGAAGAAGCCATGTTCAAAAGAATGGCATCTCTTGAAGCCACCACTGAAGCCTATGAAGCCAGAGGACAGGCTGAAGCCTTTCGTTTGATAAAAGAAAGAGTGGGCTTTCAATATATGGAACAAGTCACCGTCCTGGCTTCAGAACTTATCGATTTTGAGAAAAAACAATATGCTGTCCTTGAGAATCAATGCGAAGACAGTTTCAAACTGGCACTTATGACCATCACGCTAGGATCTGTACTGCTTGCCCTGGTCATATGTCTTCCCTGTTACTTCATATTCAAAGAATGCCGCCAGTCGCTGGACAGACTTTTACGCACTTCAAGCAATGTGGCAAGAGAACGATTTGAGTCGCAGCTTGAAATTTCATCCAACAATGAATTCGGAGTACTGGGTCGCTCTATCGCCAATTTAGCCGGAATGCTCAAAGCCAAATCAGATGAGCTGGACAATACCAGACAAGAATTGCTTGCAAAAAGCGATCAGCTTTTGCAAAGTGAAAAGGACAGTCAAATTCTTTCAAGCACTTTAATCGAGTTGAAAAACTTTGTGGAAGAAGAAATGCTCGAATTGAAAATATCAGGCGAGTCTCTGGCCAAATCAGAGGCGGAGTTGAACGAATCCATTTCGCTTGCCGATCAATCAGGCAGTATAATGCGTCAGGTCATGGACTTTGCCAGAAGTGCGCGAGTATCGGCTGAAACAGTAAGCCACCACTCAAACGATCTGGCCAAAGACATGCAAAATTTTGCCGACAAAGCGGATCAGCTTTCAAAATCAGTCGGTGCCGCCTGGCAGATTTTTCCCGAAACAAAAGAACTGGTATACCAGCTTGAAGGGCTTGATAATGAGCTGTCAATGCTTGATCTGATTTCGTCCGTCAAAGAAGTGAAAGTACAGGCAAATAGTCAGAACGAAAATGAAGTTATAGTTATTTCGGATCGACTTAAAGGACTGCGAAACAGTCTAATGACAACAAGACGCGCCCTAACTATAAACATTTCGCAAATGCAGCAAACTATTAGAGAAGCGGTGGACAGCTCAGCCGATTTTTCCACCACTTTGAAAGGCGCCAACCGTCATGTCGAATCGGTAATCAAAGAACTGGAGCCGCTTCTGTCCAACACATTCAGCTCCGGCTCAGAGTTGACACATCTTGACAGGGTTTATCAGCGCCTCTTGAATAGTCTTGACGACATCAAAAACAATTTGGATGACTTGAACGATTCTCTCACTAAAGAAGAAGCTTTTGCTTCCCGTCTCAAGCTGAAAACAGTCAATGCCTCCAATTAGGATAAAATAGTTACCTGTTGATGTTTTGAAAAGACATATCCGTCAAAAAGGTGACTTATGAAGTTCGTGCAAGAAAAAAGCGCTTTAAGCCAGATAAAAGCAGATGTACTTGTTCTGCCTTTGCGCAAAGGTGAAAAAGCAAGTCAAATATTGAAAGTTTCTGACAAAAAATTCCCTGCCACTCTGGGACTTGAATTGGACAAATATTTGCAACTGGAAGGGTTCAAAGGCGCTCTGGGAGAAATTGTGGTTGCCCCTACTTTCGGACAGATAACCTCATCACGACTTTTATTCGTCGGACTGGGAGACAAGCTTGACACCAATGGTTTGCGCCGCGCTTTTGCTTCTGTCAGCCGTCGCTTGAAACTGGGTAATTCACACAATTTATCCGCCTCTGGTCTGGCGATATTTTTACCCCCGGCGCAAGGCAAAGCTCAGTCAAACAACAATGATAATCTTGGCGCTCTGGTTGAAGGGCTCATACTTGGTAGTTTTGATTTTGACAAATACAAAACTGCAGGTAAAAAGGCACAGGCAAAAACTAAGGCTCAGTCTGATTTGAAATTGTCCATACTTGGTCAAGAAATAGTTGCCAAAACATTTTCAGATATTTGCAAAAGAGCCTCTGAGATTGCTTTCGCCACCAATTTTGCCAGACAACTCATTGCCGAGCCTCCAATCTATATGACTCCTTCTCGTTTGTCCACTGAAGCAAAGCGTATCGCCAAAGAAACCGGACTGACCTGCCGGGTGATTGATGCACCTGAGCTTGAACGGATGGGCATGGGCAGTTTTCTGGGAGTGGCAAGAGGAGCCGACGAGCCGCCCAAATTCATTGTATTGAAATACACCGCGCAGACAGGAACCGCTAAAAAAAGTACTGGTACCGGCTCCGGTGCAAAAAAAACGGTGGCACTTGTAGGCAAGGGAATCACTTTTGATTCAGGAGGTCTTTCACTAAAGCCTTCCTTAAGCATGGAACATATGAAATACGATATGTCGGGTGCCGCTGCCGTTATCGCGTGTATGCAAGTAATGGGAGCCTTGAGACCCAATGTAAACGTACTGGGAATTGTTGCCGCTTGTGAAAATATGCCTTCCGGCAAAGCTTTGCACCCGGGTGATGTTATTGCGGCTATGAACGGAAAAACTATTGAAGTGAATAACACCGACGCCGAGGGGCGTCTCATCCTGGCTGACGCTCTATGTTTTGCAGTTAACGCCAAAGTGGACGAAGTGATTGATGTCGCCACCCTGACAGGTGCAATTGTTCAAGCTCTGGGCAGAGTGGCAGGCGGAATCATGGGTAATAACCAGACACTTATGGATAAATTGCTCAAAGCATCTGAAGACGCCGGTGAAAAACTCTGGCAACTGCCCATGTACGACGACTACAAAGACTTTCTCAAAAGTGATATCGCAGATTTGAAAAACGCAGGCTCGCGCGGTGAAGCCGGCAGTTCCTGCGCTGCCATGTTCTTGAAAGAATTTGTGAATGATTCTGTGGCCTGGGCTCATCTTGATATTGCCGGAGCCGGATGGTCGGATAAGGCTAAAGGAGAAATAAACAAAGGCGGCACCGCTTTTGGAGTCAGGACACTCTGTCACTATTTGACCTCATTGAACTAAATGCCAGAAGAAAACAGCGCTCTTTCACTGACTGATCGCTACGAAATTCTTACTTTGCTCGGGCAAGGCGGCATGAGCATCGTCTATAAAGCCAAAGACAAAATGCTCGACCGCATTGTGGCCATTAAAACCTTAACAGTCAAAAGTCTCAACGAACAACAATATATTCAGTTTCAGCAAGAAGCAAGAGCTTTGAGCAACTTAAAACATGCAAGCATCATGGAAATACTTGATTTTGGAATGACAAAGTCAGGCAAACCGTATATGGTGCTTGAGTATATTGAAGGAACGGCATTAAGCAAACATCTAGAATCACTTGGACCTTTGCCTGTAGAAATAGCTCTACCCATCTTTTCAGATCTTTGCCAGGCACTTAGCCACGCTCATCAAAAGGGAATATTGCATCGTGACATCAAGCCGTCGAACATCATTTTAATCAGATCTCAAAGCGGTTATTTTCCCAAAATAATAGACTTCGGTCTGGCCAGTTTCGATACTGAAGAAACGGCAAAATCATCAAACCAGGACAATATAGCCGGCTCTCCGCCATATATGAGTCCGGAGCAAATTGCCAATCAAGAACTGGACAAAAGGTCTGATTTATACAGTCTGGGCTGCACCATGTACGAAGCCCTGGTGGGAGTGGTGCCTTATTCCGGCTCATCGGCCTTTGAAACTATGAATATGCATATTTCTTCTCCCATTCCAATTCTGCCGCCGCTTATTGAAAATGAAATTTTGCAGGCTCACTTACAAGGCATCATAACTCAACTTTTAGCGAAAGAACGTGAAGAGCGCACTCAAAGTGTCGAAGCTTTACTGGTCGAACTGGAAGATTTGCAGAACCGTTTGAAAGAGTTGACCAATTCAATGAAAAAGCTGGCTCAAAAAGAGGCTATGGAAGCCACTGCCCAGCAGACTGTTTTTAAACTGGAAGAAAAACCCAAATCATATTTCAAATATCTGGGATTGAGCTCGGTGGCGATATGCATAATTCTACTGGGTCTGGTTTATTTTTATGAAACCAAACACGGTGCATTCCAGGAAAAGGACGTAAAGCTCTCATCCGACTTTACTGAAACGGCCAAAAAGTTCAATGAGAAAAGAGACACCATTGTTCAAAACGCCACCACTAAAACCGGAAAAAATATGACACAGCATCTGGCCAAAGATATTGGCCGAAATATGGAGACGATTCTGGTGCGCAATACCACCACAGACCGACCGGCTCCGCCTGATCTTAAAAAAATGCCGAAAGAAGACTTTGCCTTAGATTTATCTACAACTGAATTGTCTAAGTCAAATCTTTCAGATCTAGCTAATTTGCCCAATTTGAAAATGCTCAATTTGAGCAATTCAAATATTCAACCGGAACAATTGAAACAAATCGCCGCCTTGAAAAAGCTGCAAAAATTAAATATTCGCATCAATCCTGAATTGACCAGAGCCGATTTTCTTCAGCTGATGCCTTTGAAAAATCTCAATTCACTCAGTGTGGAGTCTTGTAATCTCAATTCCCAGTCTTTAATTCAAATTTCAAAATTGTCTCAACTGGCAGAACTGAGTCTGGAACACAATCCCGGCTTCAATAAAGATGTGATCGCGGCACTTTCTAAAATGCCCAATCTGAAAACACTTTTCATAGGCAGCACTATATCCGACCCTGAAATTTTGAAAGATACAGTCAAAATAAAAGGGCTCAAAACATTATGGATGGATTTCACATCAATAAATGACGACACCTTTTATTATCTGATTTCCAATCTGCCCAATCTGGAAAGAATTTCTGTTTCACATTCAGATATTACTCTAAAGTCTATAAGAGCCTCGCTGCGCCACCCCAAATTAAAAAAGGTAATCTGTTGCGCCTGTAAAGAACTGGAAAAAGACGGTGCCGCAGAAGCTCTAGAGCTTCTCAATCGTTCTCAGAAAAAAATACAATTCATTTACGAAGCATACTCACGCGAGGCATTGGAATGAAATGGAAATCGATGCCGATCTCTTATCCCTAAAAGACAGGTACGACATTATTTCAGACCTTGGACAGGGCGGAATGAGTGTCGTATACAAGGCTCGCGACAAAACTCTTGACCGCGTTGTCGCTTTGAAAACACTATCTGTTAAAAGCTTGACCGAAAAACAACTGGTCCAGTTTCAAGCCGAAGCCAGAGCCTTGAGCGGGCTCAAACACAAAGGCATAATGGAAATTATCGACTTTGGCAGCACCAGGAGCGGCAAACCTTATATGGTGCTCGAATACATCGAAGGCATCCCTCTTTCAAAATATATAGAAGATGTGGGTCCGCTTCCCTTGGTCATGTGTCTTTCAGTTTTTGTTGAACTTTGCGAAGCCTTGAACCACGCCCATAATAAAGGTGTTTTGCATCGCGACGTCAAGCCAAGCAATATCATTCTTGTTTCTTCAGGTAAAGACAGCTACACACCCAAAATCATCGATTTCGGTCTGGCTGTTTTGCATACCGGACAGGGACAGGATTCAGCTCCCGCTATTGAAGGCAGTCCTCCCTATATGAGCCCGGAACAAATTGAAGGAAAAGATCTGGATCAAAGATCCGACATTTATTCACTGGGCTGCACATTATTTGAAGCTCTGACAGGCAATGTGCCTTATCAGGGAGCCAGTACTCTTGAAACTTTAAATATGCATAAAACTGCTCCATTGCCTGTTTTAAGTAAGATTGCAGGCGAATCTGAAATTGAAAACGTGTTACAGTCCTGTTTGAACAAAACTCTTGCCAAAAACAAAAATGAGCGTTTTCAATTTGTGATCGCATTGCAAAAAACACTGGGTGAAATTCTGATACAGGCAAAAGAAGCCGCTGCCAGAAAAAAGAAAGTGCAAAATTCGGACCTGGATGAAACACAATTGCAGGCAAAGAAAAGAGGTCTTTTAATCTGGATCTTTTCTTCTGTCGCGTCAATTGCTTTGCTCTGTCTTGTTTTTAATTTCATTTACAACGAATACACTAAAAATTCGGCAAAACAAGAAGAGTTGCATACCAACGCTTTGAAACACGACAATGTAAGAGGGGCTCAAGGCAAAGAAGCACTGCATGAACTTGCGCACAGACATGACGGCACCGAAAAGCTGCCCCAGGCAGTGTTGGATCAACTGCCTGCTTATACCACGGAGTTTCGCCGCGGCGAAGGAACGATAATTGAAGCTGATCTGTCTACATTGAAGAGATTGCCCAAACTTGTAAGGGTAAGATTTTCCAATTGCAATCTGACACCGCAGCAAGCAAAACAACTTTGCACTATCACTCAATTGCAAGAATTGGAAATTTATAGTAACGACATGGAAGGCGCCGATCTGTCGTGCATTTCCAATTTGAAGAATTTGAAAAAATTACAAACAGAAGCCTGTCAGCTTAATAAAAAAACTTTGCTTGCCATATCTAAAATGAAATCATTGGAGGATTTGAACATTGAAATCGAAAAAGGCGTAGACAAAGAAATAGTGGACAATCTCACTCAGCTGCCCCATTTGACTAAGCTTAAAATTGGCGGAAACACTTATATGAGCGAAGATGACAAAAAAGCAATCGGACAACTCACAAATATACAAGACTTGAGTCTCGATTCATTATTAATAGACGATTCAATGGCACAATATCTGGCTCAAAATCTGACCGGAGTGAAAAAGCTTTCGCTAACTCATAATCTTATTTCAATTAAGGGTCTGAGAGCATTATTAAAAATACCAGGCATAGAATGGATAAATATCAATGCCTGTGAAAATTTGACCGATGATGCCTCGCAAGAAGCGCTGGAAGTGCTCAGCAAAACAATAAAGCATATACAAATTGTGGATGAATCCCGCTTTGTGAAAAAAGAAAAGTAATGATTGACCGCGATTTAAAAATGCTGGAAAACAGATACGAATTCATCACTGAGCTGGGTCGTGGCGGTGTCAGTATAGTTTATAAAGCTAAAGACAAAACTTTAGATCGTCTGGTCGCATTAAAAACTCTTTCCACCAAAATCTTGAGCGAAAAGCAGCTGATACAGTTTCAGACCGAGGCAAAAGCTCTTAGCGGTCTTAAACACAAAGGCATCATGGAAATACTTGATTTTGGCAGCACTGAAGACGGCATACCGTATATGGTGCTTGAATTTGTGGACGGAATTCCACTTTCAAAACACATTGAAAATGTGGGACCGCTTCCCCTGACACTTTGTCTTTCCACATTTTCTCAACTATGTGAAGCATTGAATCACGCACACAACAAAGGTGTTCTGCACCGTGACATAAAACCAAGCAATATCATACTTGTAAGCGCAAAAGACGGCGGTTACATTCCTAAATTGATCGACTTTGGACTGGCTGTTCTGGGTAAAGATGTCAACTCAGCAAACGCAGGCACCGGCAGCCCTCCTTATATGAGTCCGGAGCAGGTGGACGGCGCCGAGCTTGACCAGAGATCAGATATTTATTCTTTAGGTTGCACTATTTTCGAATCGCTCACAGGTAATGTTCCCTATTCAGGCGCCAGTGCTTTTGAAACTATGAATATGCACAAAAACGCCCCTCTTCCCAGCTTGGGTCAATTAAGCATGAATGACGACATTCAGTCCGGATTGCAAAATCTAATTGATAAGGCAATGTCTAAATCAAAAGATTCAAGATTTCAGTTTGTTTTGTCCATGCAAAAATCAATTGAACAAATTCTGGAAGAGCAAATTGAATTTTCCAGAAAAAAAGATGAATTAAAAGCCCACCCCGAATTTTCAGTTAAATCAAAACGCATCATCTGGCTAGTCATTGCTTGCCTGCTTCTGCCGGTGGCGGCCATCGGAACTTATTACATTTATAATGCCAACCTGGAAATATTCAAAAAAGAAAAACCTATTGATGACGCTCATATCGCCAAACGTACAAAAGAAGAATCATCCTCCAATCAATCTATGTCCCGGGCAAAAACTATGGCCGGAGCCAGATTGGATGACACTAAATCTAAAATGCCGGATCTTGCGTCGTATCCACTTTCATCGGTAAAAATAGACTGGCAATCAGTCGATGTAAGCAATTTTGATTTTACCAGCCTGAAAAAATTTCCCCGTTTGAAAAAGCTGGTGATAAAACTTTGCGATATAACACCAAAACAACTTGAGCAAATTTGCACTCTGGACAATATAGTCACACTTGAATTGAACGGAGAATACTTAATTAGAAACGAAGATTTTTCATCCATTCATAAAATGAAAAATCTGAAAAATCTGCATTTGCCTTGCTCCAACATTCAAAGAAAAGGTCTTGTCAATATAAGTAAATTGAAAAATCTGGTCGATTTGAGCATAGAACAAAACAGCGCCATCGATGATGAAATAATGGATAACCTGCTTGCTATGCCTCATCTCAAAACATTGAAAATCGGAATCAATCCTGGTTTCAATCAAGAACTGCTACAAAAACTGGGTAAATTCAGCCAGTTGG
>CAZEQP010000028.1:0-12726 GCA_964514345.1 uncultured Candidatus Obscuribacterales bacterium | reverse complement strand
ACATATGATGTTTCATTCCCGCGCCTGGTAATGATTCGAGATCCGGTGCGTTTTCGTCAAGGCAACCCCAGAGCAAAAATATTCGGACCTTATGTACTGGCTTCAGCCATGTGGGAGACTGTGCGGGTTCTGCGCAAAGTATTTCCTATGCGCCAGAGAAAAACGCCTCTGTTTAAAGACAGACCATGTATGAATTATCATATCGGGCTCTGTCTTGGTCCCTGTCAAAAACTCATCGAAGAGCCGGACTATAACAAAATGGTTCAACAGGTCGAACTTTTTCTTGCCGGTCGTCAAAAAGAAGTGGTTGAACAGCTGAAACAAGAAATGGAAGTTGCCTCCGAAAATCTGGAATTTGAAAACGCGGCCAAACTGCGTGACAGATTGAAAGCACTGTCTACCGTAATTGAAAAACAACAAGTCTTTTTCGACAATGAAAAAATAAGTTATGACGTTTTTGGTGAAGCGCACACTTATACAAGCATGTCTGTTTGTCTGATGCGAGTGAGGGAAGGCAAACTCATATCTTCAGAGTGCGTCAGCGTTCCGCTTACAGACCAGACAGGCTGGGACGAAGCCTATGAAAGTTTTATCGACCAGTATTATGCCAGTTGCGAAGACATTTCAATTCCAAAAGAAGTGATTCTGCAACACAAACTACTGGATGAACATATGCTGCTTGAATTATTGCAGTCAAAAAGTCCGTTTGGCAGAAGCGTGACCATCCTCAATCCGCAAAGAGGCGGCAAGACTAAACTTTTGGAGATGGCCAGCCGCAATGCCAAAATGACTCTGGAAAACGAAATAGCCTCAATTTCCCGGGACAACCCCAGTAAAGCCGAAATGGAGCCTGTATTGAATCAATTGAGAGAAGAGCTGGGGTTGAAAAGGATACCTGAATATATGGAATGTTTTGATATTTCAAACATTCAGGGCACAGATAATGTCGCCAGTATGGTGGTTTTTCAATACGGTAAACCGGCCAAGGGAATGTACCGCACATTCAAAATAAAGTCGGTGGAAGGCGAGCCCAATGACTTTGCCTCCATGAAAGAAGTGGTGAAACGTCGATACACCAAACTGGTGAAAGAAGCAAAACCAATTCCTGATCTAATCATCATAGATGGTGGCAAAGGACAATTGTCTGCCGCTCTTGAAGCTCTTAGCGAGCTGGAATCAGAAGAACCAACTTACAAACTTAGTGACCAGGACATAATCGGTCTGGCTAAAAAACGCGAAGAAATTTATCTTCCCCATAAAAGCGAACCCATTTTACTGAGCCGGCGAAATGAAGGGCTTTTTGTTCTGCAAAAAATACGCAATGAAGCACACCGATTCGCATTGACTTTCCACCGAAAATTACGGGCCAAGCGTTCTATAAGCTCAGCCCTTGACCAGTTCAAAGGTATCGGCAAAGTCAGGCGCAAACTATTACTGGACCATTTTGGATCATTCGATAAGCTTAAGGAAGCATCTCTTGAAGACCTGATGCAAGTCCCGGGACTGCCCAAATCACAGGCTTCGGCTATATTTACCAGCCTGCATAATCAAGCCCAACAATAATAGATCTAATGATACAATTAGGGGCATGTCATTACCTAATTTCTTCAGAAAACATCAGCGCTGGATTGTTCTAGCTATGCTGCTTACATTTCTAGCCAGTTTGCTTCCTTCCATAATCGGCGCATTTTAGATTGCCGACTGCTGCAATGAAACAACCACTGGCTGATCGTATGAGGCCGCGTACTCTTTCCGAGTTTGTCGGACAGGGAAATATTGTCAGCGCAGGCGGCATGCTTTGCGCCATGATTGAATCGGGGAATTTGTCTTCCTTTATTTTATGGGGACCGCCAGGTGTGGGCAAAACCACTCTGGCAAATATTGTCGCCAATTCAACCAATAGTGATTGGGTGGCATTTTCTGCCGTAGTGTCCGGCATCAAAGAAATCAAAGGCGTGATGGCCACAGCCGAAGCTTTGCGCAAAATAGAAAACAGACAGACAGTTTTATTCGTGGATGAAATCCATCGTTTCAATAAAGCTCAGCAAGACGCTTTTTTGCCTTATGTCGAAAATGGCACTATTGTATTGATCGGCGCCACCACAGAAAATCCTTCATTTGAATTGAATAGCGCCTTGCTTTCACGTATGAAAGTTTTTGTTCTGGAAGAATTAAGTCCTGAGCATGTGGTCCAAATTTTAGAACAAGCACTTGCCGACAAAGAGCGCGGATTGGGACAAAGTTCGGTAAAAATCAGTCCTGATTTTTTGCTCCTATTGGCCAATCTATCATCAGGTGACGCCAGGTCGGCACTAAACAGTCTTGAGTTAGCCATCATGCTGGCTGAGCGTCAGAACAAAAAAGAAGTGGACGAGCTCGACGTCAAACAGGCCGTGCAAAAGACGATGCTTAAATATGACAAAGACGGCGAGCATCATTTCAATTTGATTTCAGCCTTGCACAAGTCCATCCGCAATTCAGACGTCGATGCCTCATTGTATTGGCTTGCCCGAATGCTTGAAGCCGGCGAAGACCCTATGTATGTGGCCAGACGTCTTGTGCGTTTTGCCTCGGAAGATATTGGACTGGCTGCTCCTCAGGCGTTAAGTCAGGCGGTTTCAGCCATGCAGGCTGTTTCTCTCATCGGTATGCCGGAAGGGAAACTGGCTCTGGCTCAGGTTGTTGTATATATGGCGTCATGCCCTAAATCAAATGCGGTTTATGTGGCATACAAACAGGCGGCGCAAGACGCAAACAATACA
Organism: uncultured Candidatus Obscuribacterales bacterium; assembly: GCA_964514345.1. Taxonomy (GTDB): domain Bacteria; phylum Cyanobacteriota; class Vampirovibrionia; order Obscuribacterales; family Obscuribacteraceae; genus Aved-18. The sequence goes on along the minus strand of CAZEQP010000028.1, from coordinate 9,964 downwards.
TTTGCCCATCCGGTGCCACTGCACTTGAGAAACGCGCCCACAAAATTAATGAACCAGATTGGATACGGCAAAGGCTATAAATACGCCCACGACTACGACGACGGCAAAGCAGATATGAAATGTTTGCCCGAAGAATTGGCCAATCGCAAATACTACAATCCGACAAAACGCGGTTTTGAAGGGAAATTGGGCACATAATAAGTACCGGTCATTGTGAGCATCATTGATGAATAAGAGTTTTGCCAGTTTAAAATTCTTGGTTCGGACTCTTATATCTTGCGCTGTGGTTCTTTGTTCAAGTTTTGCTTTGCGCAGCCATCTGCTTGTCGATATTGACCAGAAAGAACCTACTATTCAAACCAAATTTCTAAAACAAAACGAACTGGCCACCGAATTCGGTCCTGATATCAAAGCTCGATGCGATTATAAGTTTGTGCTTGAAACTTTCATGGATTACGACATCCTGGAAAAAGCCGAAGAAAACGGCAAATGTCTTGTGCGACTGAAAATTTCAACAGTGCACGCCAGGCTTTCTCTTCCGATTGAAATTTACTATCCGCCCTCACCGGATGAAAAGACAAAAGCCCATGAAATGGGTCATGCAGCCATTTGCAAGCGTGTATATGAAAGCGCTCCTTCAGTGCTGAAAGAAGCGGCTAAAAGTCCTTTAGAACGCATCTACACCGGGCAGGGAAAAAACGAAGGCGAAGCCATCGGTGAAGCAATTCAAATTGCAGTCAATGAATTAGGCGAAGAATATACTTTTAACACTTCGGATGTGGCCAAAGATATTTTTGAAATATATGATTTTCTTGAATTGAGTGAAAACTCAAACTCAAATGATTCAGTCGAGGAATCGTTCAAACGATTCGAACGAGGAAAATCTCGGCGCATAACACTCAATACTGGCAACTTTTAACAGCTATCTTAATGTGGTCGATTTGTGATTAAATTAAAAAGGGTGCATTTTTGGGCGGGGTGAAGACGTGTCCAAGTTCAAATTAAGGAAGCCATCCGGTAACGTTTTATTTTTAATCACTGCCATAATTGTCGGCATTATTATCGCCTTCATTCTCATGAGTACAAGCTTTGTGAGACTTCTGGGTACCAGCGGCGAGCAACAAACGGCTATTGAAGCGGCAGCGGCAGCGGCGGCAAGAGACATGAGCCGGATAGTAATCGAAACTCCTGAGTGTGGATTTGTCTCACTATCTGATGCAGCACCGGTAGGCTCTTATACTCAGGCAGTCGACGGTTACGCCTTACCCGTCAAAAGCATTAACACTCTGGTAGGTACCGCCAGATTAGATTTAATAATCGCCGATAAATTAGGTCAGCAAGTAATGATCGACCTTTCACGCCTGGACTTGCAAAATGCCCTTACAGCCAAAGATGCACTTGTGGCGGCGCTTAAAGCCTCACTCAGTAAAACAGGGTCAGGTCGAGATAAAGATGGAAATGTAATCAGACCCTACTTGAGCGCAGAGGATGCTTATAAACAAAACCAAATAAGAATGTCTGGCGGCTCCACCTATGTGACCGACTCATTGAAACTGACTTTGGGATGTATTGAAGGCGGAGGAGCAACAGCGATTCCACTTCCGAATCCTCAATCAAAAGCAGCTGTTGCAGCAAATCAGCGAGTCGGCGACTTCTACAAGTCATACGTCAATATTCCTTATTTAGGAACTGATTTTGTTTTCGGCGGCATCGGAAGCTCAGTGAAAATAGTAGACAAAAGAGCGTTTAGAGAAACGCTCGGCGGTTTGCCGTATCAATTTCCTACAATAGTGAAAGCTGAAGCCACCCAGAATATAAAAGACCTGCACTCTTCAAGCGGCTACAACACTCAAGCAATTGCCTGTGCACAACCAGCAACTGTACATGACCCTTTACCGGCACCGGGTGCTCTATCCATTTCGTTTCCGGATGGTCGTGTACCTGAAATTCAAAGACCGGAAGACTGTTATTTGAACACAATGCTGAGCAATCCGGAAGAAGACCCCATGGACCTGCTCACTTCTAAAAATGGCGATTACCCCCGCGACGGCGGCTCAAATATGCAGTCCACACCGTGGCCTCTCGACGGCGCAAACAGTATGCACCCGACTGGTGATGTATGGATGGTGGGATTGCACGACTGGTTCAGAAGAGCAGGTACTAAAGCCAATATAGACGCCTGTGTCAACATGCAAAAACAAGTTCTGGATATGCCTAATCCGGCTACAGTCACCTGGCTGGCACCAATTAGTTTGGGCGGGCCTTATTTGAATCTGGGCAAAATACCAGGCGGCATAATACATATATTCACTTTCAACGGTGACGGAACGGTTAAATACAGAAGCAAACAATTGACGCCATACCCACTGTATTGCGCCAGTCATGAGCAGATGTATGGAGAAAGTTTAATCGCTATAAGAAATAGCGCAATAGGGTCTCAAACTATCGTCGTAAACAATAAAGGCAACAACCCTCCTGACGACACAATCATTTTGACCAAAGTCTGGGACGCTTATATAAGGGACGAAGTGAGAAATCCCGGTCGCATCAGAGGCGGCAAACACGCCGGAGAGCCTCTAAACAAACCAGTTTTGGCAAGCTCGGTGAGCAAGGGACCGCAAGGGCAAATAGCTCTCACTCTTTATGGAGCCGGAAGCGGTGCAGTCGGTCATGGTCATGGACACGGTCACGGCAAAGGTAAAGGCAAAGGTAAAGCCGGCACCACAGGTGATGGTGACAAAGGCTGGCCGCCTCTAATTGCACCGCAATCAGATTTTGGAGAAGCAATGAATCCACCTTCTCCAGTTATGAATCCAATGCCTGCAGGCAGCGGGAAACGTCCTTTCTATGAATCGACAGGAACTGCCGTAGATATAAGATTCAGACGCCAGGTTGATGTCACTGATGTAGTGCTCGGAACGCCGTCGCCAAAAGGGGAAACCGGTTATATTGGCATTGTGGCCCCGTAACACCTGGCTATTATCTTTATGCGGAGCACTGCTCATTTTAAGCCAGTATGTGGTGGTGCGAGAATTCGGCTCCAGTTTTTATTCCACTGAAATAATCACAGTCGTTGCCACTATAATGATTATGCTTGGTCCAAGCCTGGCGTATTGTTTCAGCGATAAAATCAGCGACAGGACGCTTGCCATTCTGGGCGGCATTACCTTTTTTGTGTTGTTATCCTGTCCCATTTCCATCCGCGCTCTGGTCGCTTATTTGAGCGCGCTCAATCTGGAATGGGTTGCATTTGCGATTGTTTTTATATCAGGCAGTCTTTTTTGTTCAGCCTTTTTTGCTTTCTTTTTGCCTCGTCTTTGCTCGGATGGAGAGTCTTTTAGAAAACTTTATGCCATTGAACTGGCAGGAGCGATTGGCGGATTATTGATAATCGGCGTCAGTTTGAATTTTTCCTGGCAAGTTTTAATTAGCATATTCTGGCTTTTGATAGTTCTGGTTCTGCATCTTGTGTTGAAGCGAAAATGGCTCAGCTTCCTGTGTCTGATTGCAGTAGCAGGGTCCACTTATTTTTATCCTCAACTTGATCGACAGGTGATGAGTAAATATCTTGAATCGTACTGGAATGTCAAAAACGCCCAGGTGCTTGAGACCAGATATTCACCTTTCCAACGCATTGATATTGTGCAAGAGCCTGAAGGACGAGCCATCTATCTTGACGGGGTACCTTATTATCAATCAGGTGATCTGCACTGGTTCAATTATTATATTTCGGCACTTCCCGGAACTCTTTTGCAAAGAAAAGGTGAAGCTCTTGTAATTGGCTCAGGCAGCTTAATCTCAACTGCCCATTTGATTAAACAGGGCTACTCGGTTACCACAATTGATATTGATAAAAATGTAGCCGAGCTGGGGTTGAAATATTTTTCTGACAAGAATAGTTTGAACGAAAACACACCAGGCTTCAAACTGGTTATAGATGACGCCCGAGCGTATGTGCATAACTTGAATGACAAAAAGTTTGATCTGATCATAATGGACACACCTGCTCCATATCATTTGCAAACTTCGATGCTTTACACCAAAAATTTCTTCGCAGATCTAAAAAATCATCTGAAACCGGGTGGAATCGCCTCAATAAATACTTGTGCCTGGGATCTGGACGAACCTATTGGAGCCTCAATCGCAAGAGGGGCAAGCGAGGTTTTTCCCGAGATATACACAGTTCAAGGAGAGTCAGTCGGTCTTACAATAATGTACTGTTCCGACCATTTGAATTTCGACTCAAAAAAATTGAAACAAGAATTGCTCAAAACTCAGGAGTATAAATTCACCATATATGACCGCCCGGTACTTGAGACTTTTCTGTCCAATGTAAAAGCCCATGGAATAAAGAATCCGATTGCACTTCTCACTTTGTCACGCATACATCTGCCAAAGCTGAAATCACAATGAAAACAAAAGAACTGATTGAAATAATTTTGACCGGTTTTTATCTGGGCTCGGCTCAAGTCGGCAACTATTTTCATTTGCTTCTATCTCAAGGCGGCTCACCCTTACTCTATTTTTTATTGATGTTTTTCTGGTTCGTGGGCTCCTGCGCCGGATTATATATGAAACCTGCATTGCGCGCCGAAGCTAATCTCAAGTTTCTGTCTTTGTTTTTGTATGTTATTACGATTTCTTCTTGCGAATGTGTCGAGCAGCTCTCTTTCAGTGCTGTCACAACTATTTCTGTATTGTTATGCGCTTTTTTGTTCGGCTTATACGCCGGTTGGTTTTTCCGCACACGTATCGATACAAAAGAAGCCAGACAAGTCTTATTGCATGAAAACAACGGTTTTATCCTGGGATATGCAGCCAGTGCCGGGCTCTTGTTTATCTCAAGTGACTATGCAAACCTCTGTGTACTTGGCTCAGGACTGCTTTTGTTCTTCTTTTCTTCTATGCAAACTGAACCAGGGCATAAAATACAAGAGCAATAAAATTTTTTGAGACTCAAAAGGTATTTTAATACTGAAAGTCAGATCCACCGCACAATGAAAAAGCACCAGTCCCAGCCCAATCATAAGGCGCACCGGGGTGAAGAAAACGGACAAGAAACACAAACTTTCAAGAAGCAGAACTCCGGTTTGCAGAATTTTGGCATAAAAGCGATCAGATAGAATAAGTTTTGCCACAGGTGAATTGGCGTCACCAAAAGCATAAGTCCACAATTGTAATGAAACGCCGTTTGCCCAGTTGAAATCAGGCACACTCAGTATTTTGCTTATTCCGGAAAATGTGTAAAAAACAGCGATAAAAAAAATGCTGGCGCCATAGACCCAGCCTGGATAGATCTCTTTTTCACAAAACTGACCTTCTTTGAGCGCCTGCACAATGTCTGAGGCATAAAACTGATACCAGAGAGCGTTCAAAGTCAAAAGCCAGAATGGCAATATGAATTTGTGCCTTACCCATGGCAAATTTTCCCAGTAGACGCATGATATGTAAAAGTAACTCAGCACACAAAGCAAGGCTGCTAGTTTAGCCAGCACAGCCAATTGAACAAGATTTTTTTCCTCACCCTCTTTGTTCAATCGAACCAGAAAAGGCAAACCCGCCCAAATTAAAGCGGCAGGAAAGAACACTGACTTGCCTAAGTTCAGTATCAAAGCATTGTCCCAGAAAGACTGGGGAAGAATATATCCCAGCACAGAAAGATTATCGCCCTTTGGCAAATACTGATATTGCAAATGAGTTTCAAGCACAACATATGCACTGGTGCCTAAAAGAATCCAGAGCGAAATCTGACCGAATTTTGGTTTGTGCAACTCATTGAGATAAGTCCAATTCATTGTTTATAAAATGGATTCTCCATTCTAAAAGTCCGGGACCAAACAGGATTAAGATGTTCGGGATCTTCTCTTATCGGTTCTATTAAATTCTGAGAAACAGATACATAACCCAGAGCCGGCTCATTTTTCAACTTTGAAAGGACAAAGTCTTTCAGCTCTTGTTCCGACACTTTCTTGGCATAAGGTGGAACACTATCGAAATAGCTGAGCTTGTCTACTTCTTTTCTGCCGTAGCCGGCGCGTCCTAAAGTAAGAGGGGGCGGGTCAAACAGATTGTCCGAATGTGAATAAAACCAGTCATCGCCCACTTGCTCACCTTGTGCGTTGCGGGCATCGTAAACATAAATCTTATCCAGCGGAAAAGCAAACATAGTAGCCATGGAGAAAGGATAGAGTTCCTTCACCAGAGGCGACACACACACAAACAAAGCACATAAAAGAGCAACGATTGTGAGTTGTTCAGGCGATGATTTTTTTCCTGAAGAGTCCGACAAAACTCTTGTACCAGTTGTAGAGATGTTGCCACCATTTGCGATTTTTGAATTCACGCAATTCTTTCAGCTCGTAATTGAGATCATTCAACTTTCCTGCCAGCCGGCTGTTTTCTTTTTCACAAACATCCAGTGTGTCTTCCAGAAAGTCTCTTTCCACTTTCAGTTTGGAAAGGGCGTCCATAAGGAATCTTCTTTCCTCGACTGCCGCTTCCTTTTCAATTTCAAGCACTTTAAGCCTTTTGACTTCGGCTTCCAGATACTGAATTCTTTCGATGGCAAAATACTGGCTGACCATAATCTGCTTAACAGCGGCATTTTCTTCTGTCAGTTCCTGAACTCTCTGCATGAGGGCGATGGTCCGTCTTTGCAGATAAGCAATTTCATCTCGGGATTTGGCTACAGCTTTTTGCTCGTGATAGCGATGAACTATTTCCAGGACTTGTCTTTTTACTCGCTTTTCACGCGCCACTCTCAGGCGCAGATCTTCTCCGTCTGCCACCATTTCGGCCGCCCATTTGAAGAGGGGGTCCATTCCTTCCAGAGATAGGACATCTTCATGATCCGAGTTGTCTTCTGAATTTGGTAGTAATTGTGTATTCACGGCGCCCCCCTTGCCTGTGACAATAATAACCACAAAGAATTTTTTTGTACAAGAAAACAGGCACCAAAGAGAGTGCCAAATAGTGCTACCACTTGTGATGTCAGTGCCAAAAAAGGGCATACCACCTTACTTGGTGGCACACTTCAAAAAGCGATTTAATCCTGAAGTGGGTTTAAAAACATATATATTATCTGACTTGTTCCAGCTATATCGCACACTCGCCAATAGCTCAGGCTCATTGCCGCTTTTCAACCCGGACAGGTACCCAGACCTGACAGCTACATTTCTTTCTGACACTTGTCACTTGTCACTTGTCACTTTTTCTTATTCTATCCAGGTAGTAGCTTCCTCCCGCAAATCCCTATCGACGAGTGCCTTGTGCCTTGTGCTTTGCGTGAAACGCTTTGTGTTTTGCACAAAACGAATGGTGCAACGCGCATTGTGTTTAGTGTTTTTGCACCAAGACTTACTCATCGGCACGGGGTGCCTGCCGGGATGGGTGGGAAAAACCCCATGGCTGTGCGTATTAACCCCAGAGACTTTGGCTTGTCCAGAAAGTAACTTATCTAGTAACGCAGGGAAACCAGACTGTTTGACTGGCGACAACACGAAAACAGCAAAAGGAAACCAAAATGATTCAGGTTAAAAGGACAAGAAGGCAAATAGACCAGGTAATCTTTACCAGTCTTCTTGCCTTTTGCTTGAATTATGCTCTTTGTTCACCCGCTCAAGCCGACTGTCTTGAGTTGGACATAGATATAGATGCGGCTTGCGCTAGTTATTCAGATTGCGCCCCCAGTTATTCCAGTTATTCATCCGGATACGATCCAGGTTGTACATCCTCTTATAGTTCCGGTTACGACTCGTCTTGTACAAGCGGCTATCAGCCCGGCTGCCAGAACACAGCTTACTCCACATCAAATTGCGGCAATTCCAATCCTTATAATAATGGCGCTGGAAATTTTGGCGGCAGCCAGCAATATGGCGGAGGCCAGCAGTATGGTAGAAGCCCAATAATCGGTCGCAATCTAACCAATTACAGCACTTACGACAAAATGTATAACGCCGGCTACGGCATGAATACACAAATGGGCCGCAACGGTGGATACAACTCAGGCATAGACGGTGAAGGTGCCGAGTTTATGCGCACTATAAGAACACCTCTTATACAAGGCGCTCCCAACGGCGCACCCAATCAATGTCCGCAACAAGGACAGGGACCTGCAATTGGAGACGGAAGTGTGCCTATGGGAGTCAATCCCGGTATGGGTTGGAATCCTGAATATCCTGCCAGTCATCTTGGGCCACTGCCATCGGTGCCTTCGGGAATTGAAGGAAAATACATGATAAATGGAATGGTCCAACCTTATTTAAGACCACCCACACAAAATTCAGGACAGGACCCGGGCATGATTGACAGCCCGCCTCACTTCTGCCAACCTCCAGTCACTACTACATATATAAATCCGCAAGGCGGAATTCAGGGCGACGCTCCTATTGATAGATGGGGCGGTCAAACTACAAGAGACTTTGGTTATGGTTCAGGCGTAAAAAGAGAATGCTCGTCTACCAATGATTTCGGTCAACCTCTAATTCAAAAGCCTGACTTATATGCGATGCCGCAATGTGCGCAAGACGGTCCCAGACCCGAATACGGATTGAAGACCAATCGTCCTGAGCATCGCAACCCAAACAGAGAAAACGCTCATGCGACAACTGACAGACAGGGCAATCGCACACTTTTCAAAGGACCAGAAAGACGTTCACAGGCAACACTCGCTAACTACTAGCTTCCAGGAGGCTAATTAAGATCATGTTTACTCTCAAAATCGTAACCGGAAATAAAACTCAAAACAAAGTGCTCTTGAGCGCTGCCGGTTTGAGTGCCGTAATCAGCGTGGCGTTTGCCTCTGCGGCGATGGCGCAGTGGCCTGGTGATCCCATCCAACCGGGACCGGCACCGTTGTCACCTGTGTCAACTCTTAGAACGCCATTGATACATGGTCAGCCTTCCGGCGCACCATTCATGTGCCCGACCAAAGGTCAGCCTCCGGCGATTGGCGATGGTCCGACACCAATGCCGGTGACAGGCGGCATGGCAGGGACGCCTATAGATTTGATGCCCTGGGTACCCTCTATACCGGCCAACCAGATCGACAACAGCACTTCAGGAATACCATTACCGGTAAATCCGGCAATCACCTCACCTCCGGGTGTACTTGGTCCATTGCTTACACCAGTGGTGCCTCATTCACCATCTACTCCTGGTTATGACCCAGGCTCGATGCTTGCACCTGTTGGTTCATTCAATCCGGCTCTGGAAACAAATATTATTCCTACAGGTGGAATTCCGGGAACTGGTGGATTTTACACAAACACACCGACCATCCGCAGGGGTGGACAGGAAACCAGACAATACGGATATCGCGGACGCAACTCGGTTCTGGCCGCCGGCTCTACTGACGGCAGCCAGGATAACATCGAACGCATGGGCCCCTGGTCCGGGTTTGGTGCAGTTACAGGTGTGCCTACAGGCTCAGGTTGGAGAAGCAGTGCCATTGACCTGGGCGGCGGACAACGCTTCCAGGCCGGCGGAAATTGCATAATTCCCACCGGATCTTCAGTACAAGACTTTGGAAACAGTTCTACTCGTTATAACTCAACAATGGGCCTGACTGCTCACCAGTCGACAGAGTTTGGACAAGGCATGCGCAGAATGCCCTTCTATAGCTCTAAGACAAGTGATTTTGGTTTCCCTTACACTCAGTTCAATCCGTCTAATGTGATGAATCAAAAACGCGACCATTTGATTAATCCGACGGCTATCATCACGAACTTCTAATTACAGGGGATGAAAGGGGGGATCTTCCCATGCTTTTGGGAAATCCCCCGATTTCAAATCCGACGCGGATTTCTTACTATTGAATCAAGATGCAACCAAGGCAACACAAAAGGACTCACAAAAAAAATGGACGGCAAACAAAACAAAATAAACAAAGCCTCCAAACCGATAAAAAGGTTGGCGATCCCAGTTGCAGTAATTGCACTTGTTTTTAATGGTATTGGTGCTCATG
>CAZEQP010000027.1:0-13060 GCA_964514345.1 uncultured Candidatus Obscuribacterales bacterium | reverse complement strand
CTGGAACGCCAGTATGGACGGCATTAGTTTACTCGTAGTCTGCTCGGTGCATCCATAAGGATAATCGATGAGAGACGAGAAGCCGCCTTTTATTTGACCGATGCTTGAAGCCGCAAGACTGACCGTGATATTGGGGTCACTTGCATTTGCGGGCATTTCGAAAGGCAAGGTCACCTTTGGTGTTTCGTCGGTCAAAATGCCGGTGATTGTTTTGAACATTTTCACGGCGAACGCATTAATAGGTAGCGATTTTTCTAGAGCGTCACCACCGGTTGAACATATCGCTTTAAGTTGCAGAACGGCATTGCCATTTTTCTTGGCGGTGCAATTCCATATAAAGCGACCGACTCCGTCTTTGGGTACGTTTAGAGTTTGAGTCAGAGGTTCTTTGAAATCAAACTGACCGTTGCTGACAAGAGTCAACTTGACGCTCTGGTCTTTGCCCGAATAGTTGTGGACGATGCCTGTGATTTCGCCCTGGTCGCCTGCGGTGAAGAAGCGGGGCAGGGCAAGACGGGCGATAATGTCCTGGGTGACAAGTATTTTTTGTGTGGCTGAACCTATATCGGTTTGTGAACTGATACCGCGAACAGTCGCTCTCCAGGTTGTCAGGTTATCCGGCAAGAGGACTTTTGTAGTCACTTCGCCGTTTTTGTCGGTGAGAAGATTGGGCAGCCAGGCAGCCGTGTCTTTGAAATTCTTGCGCATACGAGGCTCAATCTTGTCCGGTCCGCCCGAGTATTGCTCGGGGAAACTGCAAAATGACTGGACATTATTTGCCCGCTTGTAATAGAAGAATTTGCGGATGTCTTGCGTGGCATCGCCTCTGATGGCGTAGATGCTCTCGTCTACAACTCCCATGGAAAGTTCCATATTGGGAGCGGGAGTGCCGTTTGTTTTGGTGGCTTTGATTTTGTAAGTCACCGTTTCGCCCGGCTTGTATTTTTCTTTGTCGGTCGAGACTTTCAAGTCGACAAAGTGATTGTCGGGTGAAACCATGAGCATGACTTCTTTCTCGAACATCTGCTTTTTAGCGGTGACAATATTGCAGCCAAAGAAAATATTGGGCGCGTGCTCGTCTTTGATGGGCACTTCAACCATGGCGGCGTTGTTGTTAACAGGCACTATTTTGTAGTCGAAAATGCGCATGCCTTCTACGGTTACGAGGGCTTCACATTTTTCTTTTCCGGTGAACGGACCTGAAATCATAATCTTGGCTGTTTCGCCAGGCTTATAGACTTTCTTGTCGGCGACCACTTTGAACAAATCTTGTTCAGACTGTGTGTAAGGCTCGCTTGAGTTTGAAACCCAGAAGCTGTTGCCGTAAACAATCTTGTGACCTTTTTTGTCATTGGTTTCAGCCAACACATAGAATGTGTCGCTTGGCCATGCGCCTTCAACTTTGAATGAAACAGTAGCCATGCCCTTTTCGTTAGTGGTCACGACTTGTTTGGCAAAAGTCTGTTCAGGCTTTGTTTCGTGCTTGGCGTGGTCGTAGGGCCAGCGCGAGAGGCGGACATTAATAGTCTGGTTGGCGACCGGTTTGCCGTCATAATCGAGTGCCAGGATGTCTGACTCCATAGACTCGTTGGGAGTGACGACATATTTTTTGGGCGTGACAAATAGGGTGAAGTCACCGGCGGTGGCAAGCACACTCTTGTCGGATGAAACAGTCATGCGGCTAATATCTGTGACATCTGCATGAATTTTCAGATTGCGCTCATTGTAGTCCCACAAACTGTAAGGACTGGTGTCAACCACAGCGTGCGCGGGGGCAGTGAATTCAAGCTCGGCTTCGCCGTCTTTATTTGTGACTGCGTGTCCTTCAGCCACGAATAAGCCGCCGTAGTCATAATCGTCTTCGCGATAGTTGTCTTCGGTCCAGTCGTCGAAGTATTCGTAATATTCGGGTCTGGGCTCCAATGAATAACGAATAGAGCTATCCGGATTGGAGTAAACGCTGAATTTTATGGCAGCGTTTGAAACCGGGGCGCCGAAATAATAAGTGGCTCGCACTTTGGCTTTGACTTTGTCGCCGGCGGCTACACGTGCTGTGCCGGGGACTATTTCGACCTGGTATTCGGGCTTTCTGTACTGGACGACTTCAAATGATTGATAGCTTGTGGAGTCGTCGTCATAAGTGATTTTGATTTGATAACCGCCTGTTTTGCCCTCAGCCGGAATGTTGTAACTGCCGTTGAATGTGCCGTGAGCGGTGGTTTTCAAATCGAGCGTGGTGAGCGGCTCGTTATTGGGGTCTTCTATGGATATAGAAACTGCCTGACCTCTGCCTTTATTGACAAAGCCATGCGTCGAGTTCTTACGGGCAAGACCTTTGAAATTGACAGTTTGACCCAGACGATAAACCGGTCTATCTGTATAAAAATAGGTCGATGTGTCTTTGGAACCGCCTGACCAGTATCCGCTTCCGGCAAGTGCTTTTTGATTGGCCAAACTGCCCATCACAAGCAGGTTGCCGTCACCTACTGCCCCCTCAGGCAAATTGATCATAACCACACCGTTTGCAGCTGTTTTTGCTTTGGTGATATTGGTCAGGGTGCCTTCAGAATTGGTCATGATGTCGACGTTGACACCAGATACCGGAGCCATATTGGTGAGATTGATGGCGCGCACAAGAGTCTGCTCCGGAGCCTGTTTCACGATAAGTCCCAGATCCGAAACGGTGAACCAGGACACAGAGGCGCAGTGCTTGGTGCCTGAATAATCTGTGGCTTCGCCTATCACGAAATAATCTCCGTATTCAAGCGGTTTGTCCATTTTGAAATGCGATGACGCCTGGTCGGTGTAATTTGCCACCAGTTCGTGCTTTGACTCCCAGAGCGGATTTTCATCCGGCCAGGGGTTGTGGAATTTAGAGTTATATGTGACATACAAAGAACAATCGGCGCCAACTTGCACTTCTTCTTTTTGAAGCAGTTGTGATTTGACGATGCCCATGAAGTCTTTCTTGTAGACTTTCACGCGGGCTTCACTGGCGCCTGTGGCGTTGATCCAGAAATGCGGCGGCTCTTTGGATGTGAAAACGCGCATATTGCTTGCGATAGAAATAGAAGGCTCAAGCACACGCATTTTGATGGGGTCGGTGAGCTTTGCCGTTTCTGCTTCTTTGACAAAAACTGATTCTATATATTCTGTTTCAAAACCGGGCGCACGAATACGCACAGAATATTCACCCACTGGAAGCTGGTCCAGTTGAAATGTCCCGTCGCCGTTAACCCAGACACCGCGGGTGATTGTTTTTGCCGGTTGAGTGTTTTCGCCTTGCGAATTGCCGGTGAATCTGGGACCTGTGGCGGTGGCATAAACTTTGTTCTGACGGATGTTGTACGACGACAGACCGAAGCCCTTTTGTTCAAGAGCGATGCGCCCGAATATCGAGCCGACCTTTTGTTCAAGCATTATGCCGACAGTGGCAAGCATCCCGATCAAGAGGATGACGAATAAGCCGGCGAATAAACCGGCGCGGGTGTCCATCGGTGATTTACTTGAATACATCAGCTTCCAGCCTATAGAGTTGGTAGTTTTGTCCCTGTCTTGATCCGTTTCGATTGTCGCCTTTGTTGCCTCGGCTTGAGACTACGCCGGCTTTCATTTTGCACATTACTAATTGATGATGACTGTCATAGGCTTCACCCGGCAACACGACGCCTGAGCGTCCGCCCTGCCTGAGCATCAGTCCGTCTTTGAGTGGATTGAGCTCGGAGATTGAGCTTATCGATTCCATTTTGCGAATCACAGTAACTTGCGGTTTTAAGAAATTTACTTCAGAAGCTTTGATTTGAGGATGGCGATAGTCTTTTTTCAGCGCGTCCATAGTGGTGTATATGGTGTCACGTACCAGATTCTGGCTGCTGCCTTGCAGATTGCCCCAACAGGCTCTTGTTTTTCCTTTTTTGGAAAGTGTCACGAAAACTCCCTTGATGCGGGCATTGTCGGATGTCATTGTGGGAGCGGCTGCTTCCATTTTTTTAGTCAGGTCCTCAAGTGAATCAACCTTCAACCCACCCATATTAGGAGGGTCCAGGAGACCGAAATGGTATCTGACAGTATACATGGCCACTTCAGGCAAAGAATAATGTCTTTCCTGGTTTTGGGGCTTTTGGGCTGAGGCTGAGCATTTTTTCATCGTCTCGGCTGCGCAAGCCGACCCGCAAAGCAGTGCAGCCCAAATAATGGTCAAAATTACCGTTCGGACACGCATACTAAGCAACATTGCCTCGTCATTTCAGCTCTGAATCCATTATGATAGGCACGGGCAAAATCGCCTTATGCCCGCCGTTCATTATTGGTGAAAACAGGGTGAAAATTCTGTTAGATTACGCAAATGAAAAATCAAGACCCCAGCACTAAAGAAGGAAGCCAGCCGGAGAACGCCGACAGACGCCGCTTTCTCAAATCCATTCTGGGGCTGGGAAGCGGCACGGCTTCCACAGAGGCTGCCGTCCAGGCAAAAACTGTCAAATCTATAAAAGAAGACAAGAACCAGTCCACTCATACCGGAGGTGTCCTTTTCTGGACTAATTTGAAAAGTGGCAATGTCGGGTTTCCAGGCGGTCTCCAAATCCCACACGAGCGCCCAGGCTCGATCATGAAAATAATCACGGCGGCAGCATTGCTCGATGAAGGCGTCCTCAATCATCAAGAGCTTTTCGACTGCACAGGCTCTGTCACAGTGGCAAAGCCTGGAGAGCCCAAACAAACCACATCTTGCCCGGGACCACATGGTCAAGTGAATCTTGAATCCGCCATCGGACTTTCGTGTAATTGTTATTTTGCTCATAACGCATTGAAACTGACTTCTGCCACCATAATTGGTTACGCAGCAAAGTTTGGTCTGGATCGAGCGGCTTCAGGTTTTGCTCCAGGTGCTTTTCCCAAAACACCCAAATCAAGTCTTATTGATTATGCCATTGGATTGGCGCCGGATATGCAGCCGAATGCCTTGCAATTAATGCGTCTTTCGGCTCTGATTGCCGGACGCGGTGAAATAGTACCTTTCAAAAATATGATGGGAGAAGCGGATCCTTCTTTTAAACTGGAGCTGAAAGACAATACTTTTCACCACATTCAAAAAGGCATGCAAATAGTTTGCGAGAAAGGCACCGGCAAAAATCTTGACCCGGATCATCATTTGCTCATCGCAGCAAAAACAGGGACCATTCCGCACGGACAAAAATTCAAATCATGGATCACCGGATACTTTCCTTACAATAGTCCTGAGCATGCATTTTGTTTGTACGCGCCTTCGGGAAGAAGCGTGGAAAGCGCCATTCCGCAGGCTCGCACCCAGCTTCAAAAATTCTTGAATTTGAAATAAATTGAAAAGTCTTTTTTGTTTTGTCGCTTTATTTTTATTGTTAACCCAGGCAGCTTACGCCTTGCCACCGACCGTGAGCGTGGTCTTGAAAGACAAAAACGACAGATGCGAGAAAATCGGACTTGCGCCGCCCTTCAAAATTAACGGCGTCACTTACAGCAAATACAAATATGTTTTGCAAGCTACAGACAATAATGAAGTCGATTTTTTCCAAATTTTGGATCGCAAGACTCTGGCTAAAAATCGCGTTCTTGAAATATTGCCGGTGGCAAACGGCATCAGAATAAACGAGCGCAAATACGCCGGTAAGATTCTGGTGCGGGCAAATAAATATCTGGAAGTCACCAATGTGGTGCCCAGCAAAGACTATGTCGAAAGCGTGGTTGGAAGCGAGTTGCCGCCTCATTTTGCCAATGAGACCTATAAAGCTCTGGCTGTTTTGACTTTAACCAGACTTGAGTTATTAGGCGCGTCTTCCACACGAAAAGCCACATCAGTTGTCGATTCTACTCAGTATGAAAATTACAGGGGGATGGAAACAGTAACTCCGCGCATCAAAACATGCGTGCAATCAGTCATGAACAAGCGGCTCTTTTATAACGGGCATCAAGCACCGCAAGTTTTTTACCACTCCGCCTGCGCCGGAGGCACATCCAGCGCCGAATCAGTTTTTGGTGAGGGCGGACGCGGTTTGAAATATTTGAAAAGCGTGCCCTGCGATTTTTGCATTAACTCTCCTTTCTGGAGAGAAAAAGAACATCAAGTGCCCCGAGCAAAATTTTTTTCGATATTTGACGGCGAGCTTCCGGTTATAGAAGAAAGCAACCCGCAACAACGTCCGACTGTAGTAAAAGTAAAAAACAAACGCTTGTCAGGATACAAAGTCTGGCTCAGTCTGGGTCGCACTTTCGGCTGGGGCGCGGTTCCTGGAAACAAATATAATTTTTCGCTCAGCTCAGACTCTGGCTTTGTCACTCTGCGCTCGCGCGGCGCCGGACACGGCGTGGGTCTTTGTCAGTGGGGCGCGCACGAACAAGCGCAACAAGGTAAGAATTACAAACAGATATTGCTGTATTATTTTCCAGATTGCCAAATCAGGTAAGGAATATATGCAAACAGAACTCGAGAAAAAACAACTGGCTCGCTTCGCCTCGCAAAAAGCGGCTCAATTCAAAGAGTCAGTCATCCGCGAGATGTCGCGTCTGGCTGCCCAGTACGGCGCCATAAACTTGGCTCAGGGCTTGCCTGATTATCCGGCTCCGGATGAGTTGAAACATGCCGCTCATGATGCTTTGTTTGCCGATATCAATCAATATGCAATCACCTGGGGCGACAAACTTTTACGCGACGCCATCGCTGAAAAAGCGCTTGCCTACAACGATATCAAAGCCGACCCGGCAACTGAAATCACAGTCACTTGCGGCGCCACCGAAGCCATGATTGCCACAATGCTGGCCTTAGTCGATCAAGGCGAAGAAGTCATAGTGTTCGAGCCTTTCTACGAAAACTACAATCCCGACACCATTTTGTCCGGCGCCTCACCCAAGTATGTGAAAATGCGCGCTCCCGACTGGACATTCGATGAAGCCGAGCTGGAGAAAGCTTTCAGCAACAAAACCCGCGCCATTATCATCAACACTCCGCACAATCCCACTGGCAAAATTTTCAACAAAGAAGAACTGTCGGTGATAGCAAGACTCTGCCAGAAATGGGGCGTGCTGTGCATCACAGACGAAATTTACGAGCACATTCTTTATGACGGCGCCAAGCACGTGGCACCGGCTTCACTGCCCGGCATGGAAGACTTGACCGTCACCATCAATAGTTTATCCAAAACATACTCAGTCACCGGCTGGCGTGTAGGCTGGGCAATCGCTGATGAAAAGCTCACTCAGCACATCCGCAAAGTGCATGACTTTCTCACTGTCGGCTCACCGGCTCCATTGCAGAGAGCCGCAGTCACAGCGCTTAAGTTGCCGCAAAGTTTCTACGACGAATTGAGCGTCGAATATAATCAGCGCCGCGAATCGATGTTAAACACATTGGACGAAGCAGGCATTCCCTACTTCAAACCGCAAGGCGCTTATTACGCCTTTTGCGACATAAGCAAATTCGGCTACACCGACATCGAAATGATGAACTATCTGGTCAAAGACGTGAAAGTAGCTGTCGTTCCCGGCTCCAGCTTCTTCCACGATCCGGTCGAAGGCAAAAAATATGTGAGAATGTGTTTCAGCCGCAAGATGGAAACGATGGAACTCGCGCACAAATACTTGCTCAATGTGAAGAAGAAAAGCGCTTAGATGGAATCTGCCGATTCAAAGTCTGTTTATCTTTACAGACCTGTAGGCAAAGCCGAATTGAAGCTAATTGAGGAATCGGGATTTAAGAAATTTCCACCCCGTCTTTTTCATCAACCTTTTTTCTATCCTGTTCTCAATCAAGCTTACGCTGAACAAATCGCGAGAGACTGGAATACAAAGGATCCGGCTTCCGGCTTTGCAGGCTATGTGACTCGCTTCAGAGTTAATAAACGATTTATATCAAAATATCCGGTGAAAACTGTTGGAAAAAAATCCTTACATGAGGAACTTTGGATTCCAGCGGAAGAGCTTGAAGACTTAAACTTGAATATAGTCGGATCAATAGAAATTTTAAAAATCTTCGAAAGAGACAATCAATGAACGATGTCATTCTTTTCAGAGCCGTGATGGAGGGAGAGCATGCTCAAATCCACGACACAAACACCTTGCAAAATCCTGGAGGAATTGAATCCAAATATTTTGCCACTTCAGAAAGAGGCGCAAATTCTTATGCCAAACTGGCATTTGGCAGGTTTGGCGATGAAAGCCCATACTATATTATTAGAGTAGCTGTCCCATCTGCGCTAATACAGGATATTCTTAGTGTGGACGGGGGTATAGGAACAGTAGTTTTACAAACAGAACAATTAATTGGCCTAGTTCCAGAGATGTTGAATGTTTGCATGAGGATAGAATGAAAAGCTCACCAGATATTTCCCTTGATGTTCAAATGTATCCTAGTCATTCTGGCGGAAGGAAGTCTCCAACCCCCCCCAACAGATTCAAGTGCATTTTAAAAGTCCTGGGTGAATTTCATGATTGCCTACTGATTCTCGAAAAAACAGGTCCGTTGATACCAGGTAACCATGCAACCGTTGATGCCGTTTTGCTAATGCCCGAGCTTCTTCAAAATAGATTGACCACTGGACAAGAGATTTTTCTTTGCGAAGGAAATAAGGAAATCGCAAGAGGACACATTCTGAGTACTCACTTCAACTTAAAAGGCGCTTAGAGCGCTTTAGAAAATCTTGAACAACACCATCAAGACACACGCCATCGCCGGGCAAAGTATGACAATCATGACCAGGTTAGGCATAACCTTTTTGGTCTTGGCGAAGCGTATTGCAAACATGCCGTCCAGAATTGTCATCAGAGCCAGTGAACCGAAAAGTCCGATTTGACTCATCTCAGGACTGGCGGAGAGGAAGGCAAAGATGCCAAGGATTATGCCTGAGACCACTCCCATAATCAGCGAAATCATGCTTTTGGCTTTGACATAACCCATGACGCCGCCCAGGGCGACCATCACAGCTACAAATCCGATGATTAAATGAATGAATTGGCTCAGCATTTTTATTCCCTTTAAAAAAGCTTGACTTTTGTTGTGTATCAAGCCAAAGTAAGTTTACTATACGGCAATTCTTTTGGAACCGGCGGTTTCGGCATGCAAAAACGACGTCTTCTTATCAATCTGTGCTCTTTACTTTCCTTGGTACTGTATACGGTATCAAGTTCGCTCGCTGCAGATAATAGTTCGAATAAACCACTCATCGGCATAAATGTCGATTATGAAGAAGAGAAAGAGAATCCCAAGAATCTGGTCTCGTACAAAATCTATACATCTTATGTAAACGCAGTGCGCAAAGCAGGCGGCATACCCGTGCTTATTCCACCAGTGGGCGATGCTGAACTAAAAGCTGTTCTCATCCGTCTTGACGGAATCGTCCTTATAGGCGGTGCTGACTATCCGGCATCTTACTACAAAGAAAAAAATCATGAAACTGCCGATGAAATGCACAATGAACGTGCCGACTTTGATTTGCGTCTGGCTCGCATGGCTCTTGCCGACAAATCAAAACCGGTGCTTGGAATATGCGCCGGCTGCCAGGTTTTGAATATCGGCGGCGGCGGGTCACTGATTCAAGACATTCCATCTTGCGTCAAAGATTCCAAAGTGGCACACAGAAGACCTGCCGGTTATCCAAAGAACAGCAAGTTTATGCACAAAGTACAAATAGACGAATCAAGCCGTCTGGCTGCTTTCTATCCCAACAAATCCGTGTTTGTGCCTACCTCGCACCACCAGTGCGTAGACAAAGTTGCAGATCAATTTAAAGTTGTCGCTCGCGCTGAAGACGGAGTTGTGGAGGCTATAGAATCAAAAGACAATCGCTTTTTGTTTGGTGTGCAATGGCATCCTGAGCGTGATTTCGACAATAACCAAAGTCTGTGGGAAACATTCGTCAAACATTGCGCAGCATACAATAGCAAACGACCAAAGAGTTTCACGCAAGAAAGTGAGATGGTCAGTCAGTCTCAACCTTAAACTGATCCAGAATGGCTCCGTCATCTGAAATCTGTCTTACAGTCATGATCTTATCTTTGATGTCGCAGAAAGTGAATGAGTGTGTGCCGTGAATGAATTTATGGCAGGCTTCAGATTCTTTAGGCAGAAAGGGAGCGCGTCTGTAAAGACTGGCTCCGCCGCCGCCGCTCACAATATACAAAACGCCTTTGAATTTTGGATGAGTGGTTCCGTTGAAGGTGGTGTCAAGAATAAAGTCACCAGTGACGGTACCATTGCCGTTCACCATAGGAGTACCGTTTTTGTCCATTTTGGCTTTAAACTTAAGCGGGAAATATCTTTGATAATTATGCGCATGACCGCACCAGACCACTTTCACACCTGTGCGCTCGAATATGTCGCACAAAAGGCGCATGCGCTGTTCTGAGTGGTGATAAATATCCAGACTGAATGGCGGCTGGTGAAACGAGACAAATTTCCAGGTTGCTTTACTTTTGTTCAGATCCTCTTCGACATAAGCTCTGAGTTTTTCGTCTCCCCAGTGCATGTATTCGTTGCCGTCTAAAACAAGCCAGTGTGAATTGCCATAGTCAAAACTATAATTGCCCATATCCGGATAGCGCTTGCCGCCTGCTTTTATGAACTTGGCAATATTTCCGGGGTCGCCAACTAGAGGCAGAACATTACGGGTATTTGCATTTGGATTATAGTCAAACTTTGGTCCGTTCAAAGGCTGAGACCAGAAAATGTAATAGCCAAGCGCATCGGGAAATCTGGTAAAGTCAGTCCCCTTCCAGCTTGTAGTCATGGCTATGTCATGATTACCAAGCGCAGACATAATGAGAGAAGAAGAAAGAAGCGGCGCACCATTTTCAGGTGATACCACAGGTGAATTCACGATGGGAAAGAATCTGGTTAGATACTGAGATATACGTCCCTGGTCATAAACAATGTCGCCAGGCATGACGACCAGATCCGGCTTACGGTTATAGACCTGGTAAATGATTTTCTTTTCGCCGCGGGACCCAGCACCGACATCGCCGAACACAGCAAAAGAATAAGGCTGATTAAAAGCTTTGCGTGCGTTTGCCGAACCTGAATAAACTTGAACGCCGTTTTTCAAGACTTTGTAGTCGAATTTTTCACCCGGCACAAGGTCGTCAATTTTTACTGTGTATCTATAAAAAGGAACGCCTTCGATTTGCCCTACAGAAAAGACCTGCACCGTGCTAGAGCTGTTCCACTTTGATGCGGACTGGCTCTTACTTTGCACCAGCCACTTCTCGCCTTTGCCTGATGTTGAAGTGAGCCAGATGATTTCCATCTTTTCAGACTTGCTCAACTCAGCCTGACGCGGATTTTCTCCCAGCTGTAAATATGGCTTGACAAGAAATACATCTGAGCTTGCCTGCGCAGCCTTTTGGTCCTTCTCACTAAGTTTTGTATCGGCTAAAACCGATAGAGGAAAATTGAGTGAGAGCTGGACGAGCGCCAGCCAGGCTACCAGAGTAATCTTCTTCATAGAATAAAAATGCCGAGAGCCAGAATTGAACTGGCGACACAAGGATTTTCAGTCCTCTGCTCTACCTACTGAGCTACCTCGGCTAGTCCTGTTTTTCCGTAAAAAAACGGAAAACCAATATAACACAGACTAGCGCAAGCTTTCCCCTTTATCAGCTTAAAGCCATCTATAGCCGCGTCTGGACACTTCTTAGCATCCTTCGGATCTACTTAATAGTAGCTCGGGGCGGGGGCTTCAGACAGTATACGATTGTAAAGTCCGCCGATACGCAAACCGTTGGCGGCTCTCATTACCAGATAATCGGTTTCTATTTGTTCTCTGACCAGATTAGGATTGCCCGGCTGGGAGCTCACCATAATTCCTTTTACGGCTATAACGATACTTCCATCCTGATTGACTGCCATAGGCTCAACCGATATAGGTTGAAACTTCATCGTCAAGTTTCCATTGAGAATGTCGCGAGCCCGATCCGAATTCCAGAATAATTCTTCGTACCTGGCACAAGCTTTGGGAGTCATCCATTTGTTTGCTTCGATATGGTTTTTGTGAGCAGTGGCTGGATTGAAATCCATCGCTCCACCCAGCCACCATTTGACAAAATCGTTGGCTAAAACAGGAGTGAGAAAGACTCCGTCTTCTTCGCCCTGCTCTTTGTCTCCTTCAGCCTTTTGACCCTCGCCTTTCGCGTGACCGCCTTCAACTGCAGCCTGCTCTCCACGAGCCGTACGCGGCTCTTCTTTCACGTCATGACCGGACATGGCGACAAAGCCGGCGATGATACCAAGAGCCACAAGACCAAGCAAGATCTTGTCTTGCATCACTTTTTGGATGATTGCTCGGCAAACTTCTATGAACATGACCTTGACTCCGAGAGAATTAATACAAATATTGCAATAAAAACCTAAAAAGATAAATGGGAATATTCCCCCCGGAAAGATACATTCTGGTTATTTAACCTGCGCCTGACCCGCCAAATAACTAAAATAAGAAGCAATGAGTCACGGCGAAGACAAATCGATGGACCCTCAAGGGCAGGCGAAAGGCACTGCCACGGCTCCACGTCCGGATTACACCGCCTACACCATAAAATTACCAACCGACCAACTTGCCGCTCTACAGTCTATCTGGCTTGAATTGAAGCGCCTTTACGGGGCAAACTCGCCGGACAAAAGCGGCATGATTGAAGCCGCTGTCGACTCCTGGCTCAAACGCTGGGAAAGCGAAGATCGCGAACAATTGCTCGCCGAGCTGCTCGAAATCAGACGCAATACCCGCGCCCGTCAGTATAAGAAACCCAAGTCTTAGAATTAGTCTATTCCGGGTCTGGAGCTTTGTGGCTCGATTCAGGCTTAAGATGGTGGTAGAGGTAGTAACCAAAACCAGCCATACCGACAAGCACGATGGCAAGGTCAAACTTGTGCCAGATGTCGCGGAACATTTCCATGTTGGACCCAAACCAGATCCCGACATAAGTCAGGAAATAACACCAGATAAGCGAACCGATAAATGTGAAAGCGATGAAAATCCAGAAGTGAGCTTTGAGCACTCCTGCCGGAAATGAAATGAATGTCCTCACTACTGGCAACATTCGA
>CAZEQP010000026.1:0-13241 GCA_964514345.1 uncultured Candidatus Obscuribacterales bacterium | reverse complement strand
CCTTTTTCTTCCAACCATTAGGGTCTGGAAGTAACCACCAAATATGGTGCAAATTTAAAACAACACTTCTTGTTTAAAAAATTCAGCTACTTTTTTGCGGTGCAAATCAAAACAAATATTTCTTGGTAGTTCGTGCAATTTGAACACAGACACTTCACTTGCATCATCACCAGGTATGGGAATACCTTTTGCTTCTTTGGCCAGATAAAACAAAATAAGAACATTAATTCCGCGACCGGGTGAGTGGGCAGAGAGAAGTTTGTCGATTTGCACGGAGAGACCGGTTTCTTCAAAAACTTCTCTGATTGCAGATTCTTCCGGAGATTCGGTTGCTTCCATAAAACCACCCGGCAAACACCAGTCTCCGACAAAAGGAGGAAATTTTCTTTTCACCAGAACAAGACCACTGTCCATTGGAATTAATGTGGCTGTCACTGGTTTTGGATTATCCCAGTGCACGAATTCACATTCAAGGCCGGTGCAGGCGAGCCTGTCCTTGCC
Source organism: uncultured Candidatus Obscuribacterales bacterium (assembly GCA_964514345.1). Lineage (GTDB taxonomy): Bacteria > Cyanobacteriota > Vampirovibrionia > Obscuribacterales > Obscuribacteraceae > Aved-18. The sequence continues at coordinate 12,740 of CAZEQP010000026.1, read as the reverse complement.
CCCGATAGGGGTCAAAGCAAGCGATTTGGCACAGAGTGGACATGAGTTCATCTATAGGGATTTTATCAGGATTTTTTCCAGATTAGTCCGACACAGACTCAGTTCTGGACAATGCACATTTTTATTTGGTCCGAATAAAGAAAATTCTCAACTAGTATACATAACAAATGTCAAGCGTCTGTGTAAGTGAAAGGCTCGACAATGAGATGCTCTTGGCAATTTAAATTGTTACAGGAACACTAGACAGATAAAATCGTCATAGTACTTGCATACGATTTACATATTGATAGTATTGCTGGAACACCCCACCAGACATACTCTCTTATGTTTCAGTACGCAGCAAAATGGCATTCATAAACTGTCATATGCTATACCCCCAGTACAAAGAAGAAGCCCTCGGCAAGGACAGCACATCCAATCCGTCACCGATGCTTCCATCCTCTCTTGAGGCTAGTTTGAGGAATCAGACCATGAAAAAGGAATCTTTCACGATAATCAATCAAATTGGTGAGCCATCGAAGAATCCTTCCGGATTGGAAATGAAACTTGGTAGTGTTCGCAATAAAGATACCGACGCTCACAGATGCTCGGGCGGAGTTTGCGAAGTGAACTGGAAACCCAGTCGTCCAGGCAAGAACGACAAAGTTAAACAGTAGAAATTGCAGTAAGTTTTAGCTTTTAACCGGCGGATTTTCGATACGGTGGTTGTCAAACGTAGCGTGAGTTAAGTCATCTGCTAACGCTAAGTTCGGCTTAAGTAGTGATTCTTGATAACTCGCCCCCACTTGAGAATCGCCAGATCTGTTGTCTATGATTCGGCATCTCTTTTGAACCTAAACTTCCCGACTTTCAGCTCTTAACTTTCACCCTAATCTTCAATCTCAAACCAAGGAGTAGATCATGTCGCTCTCAAGCGGCTTGCTGTCAGGCTCGGCTTTGTCGCCGCCTGCAGCCAAGAAGATCCCAAAGGTCTTCACGCTTCATGGTGCAACGCATACAGACAACTATGCGTGGATGAAAAACCGCAAAGATCCGGATTTGCAGCCCTACCTCAGGGCTGAGAATGCGTTCACTCAGGCGGTGATGGCGGATACTCGCGAACTTCAGGACGCGCTCTTTGCAGAAATGCAGGGGCGGGTCAAATTTGACAGTTCGACGGTTCCCGCCCGGCACAAGAAGCATGTTTACTACACGCGCACCCTTGAAGGTGAGCAATATTCGATTCGTTGCCGTCGGAGCACCAAGCCCGGCAGCCACGAACAAATTCTTCTGGATGAAAATCAACTGGCAAAAGGCGAGAAGTTCTTCGCTCTGGGCGACTATGTGGTCAGTCCCAGCGACAAGCTTCTGGCCTACACGGTTGATGTGCTGGGTTACCGCCAGTACACACTTTACGTGAAAAATATCGGTACCGGCGAACTCATCAACTCAGCCACGGCTGAGCGTGTGACGTCGGTCGTTTGGGCCGACAATCGGACCCTGCTTTATGTCACCGAAGACGAGGTCACCAAGCGCTCTAACAAGCTCTGGCGTCATCGTCTGGGCAGCAAAGAACATGTCCTTCTCAAAGAAGAGAAAGACGAGTATTTTGAGCTCGGCGTGGAAACGTCCAGTTGTGACAATTTCATTTTCCTGACCACGGGAAGTCATACTACGACGACAGTGGCGTTCATGCCGTTCGGCAAAATCTCAAAAGGTTCCAAATTCAAGGACCTGGCGCCGCGCAGGCACAAGATGCAATATTTCGCCGACAGTGACGGCAAGTATTTCTACATTCTCACCAACACAGGCAAAGCCAAGGATCGTCGCGTCATGCGCGTGCCTTGCAATGCCTATCAGCGTAAGAACTGGAAAGAAGTGCTGCCGCACAAACCGGGCAGGCTCCTGGATAACATTCATCTGTTCAAGGACCATCTTGTGGTATACGCTCTGGAGGACGGTCTTTCCAAGATCCGAATCGAGAAGCTTTCCACCGGTGAGGTCCACTGGGTGGAATTCCCGGAGTCCATTTACGAAGTGGTCGCAGATGACAACTTCGAATTCGAGACCAACAAATTGCGCCTGGACTACCAGTCGATGGTGACACCGCCTGTGGTGTGGGACTACGACATGGACACGCGCGAAAAGTCGGTTCTCAAACAAATCTCTTTCGCCGGTTACGATCAGTCACAGTTCAATACCAAGCGCATCTCTGCCACCGCGGAGGACGGCACTAAGATCCACATGTCCATCGTCTACAAGGGCGAGCTGGTCCTGGATGGAAGCCGACCCTGCCTGCTTTACGGCTACGGCGCGTACGGTCTTCCGCTCAATCCCAACTTCCGTCACGAGCGCCTGGGCCTGCTTGATCGCAATGTTCTTTATGTCATGACGCATATTCGCGGCGGCAGCGAGAACGGTGAAGAATGGCATGAACAGGGCAAGATGATGAATAAGATGAACACTTTCACCGACTTCATCGCTTGCCGTGACGCACTCGTCCGCGAAGGCTACGCCCATCCCGGGAAGATTGTTCTGCAAGGCGGAAGCGCCGGCGGACTGCTTGTTGGTTCATGCATCAACATGCGCCCGGACATGGCCAGCGCTGCCATTATCCAGATGCCTTTCCTTGATGTGATCAACACCATGCTCGACACTTCCAACCCCCTCACGGTGGCGGAGTTTGAGGAGTTCGGTAATCCAGCCGTAGAGGCTGAGTATCGCTATATGGTCGGTTATTCGCCTTACGACAACCTGGTCACCGGTAAATTGCCGGCGGTGCTGGTTGAAGGCGCTGAACACGATTCGCAAGTTGGTTTCTGGGAGCCGGCCAAATATGTGGCTAAAATGCGGGAACTCAATCCGCAAGCGGATCCCCGAAATATTCTCCTGAACATGATCATGGACGGCGGCGGGCACCACGGTGCTTCCGGTCGTTTCACTCAGCTCAGGGAATGGGCTTTCAGCTGGGCTTTCGCCCTCAAGCATATGGGACTGGCTTAAACAGTCTCTGTGTTCTGAGCTCTTTATTTAGCAGTCAAAGCAGGCAATCGGTTTTCTTACCGACTGCCTGCTCTTTTTCCTTCATCGAAACTAAGACCATGCTTTTCCTGCAAGTACCGAATCGGTGGCAGGAACCCCAACATTTTTGCAAAACAACATCTTACTACAAAGTTTAGTATAGCATGAACAGGCTCAGGATTTGGGTAGGTCAATTTTGTAACTACAATCTGATAGAGGACACTATGAACAGAAGGGAAATGATTCAAGTTTTTCTATTGGCTTTCTGTTTCACATTGGTATTATTCGCCTCATACTACTGGATTTCCCCGTCGATTTTTTCTCATTTGAGAAACAGTGTTTTCTGCGGAGCCGACATGAACGTTTTTAATAACAGAGTTCAAGACATCGCAGATTGTTTCGGAAAACCACATATGCCGCCACTCTTTTTCTTCATGCTATTTTTTGTTGGCCAAATATTTTCTTTGAAATTTATGAAACAGAATTTTTTTTCTGCTCAACTGCAAATCAGCTTGTCCGCACTATCTAAGCGTAAACTCACCAGTTTAATTGTGTTTACTTTTGCTACCATTGTTTTGATTTTTATAGCCTGGTACGGCACCGCCTGGTATGAATTAGTGCAATTCCTTAAGAAATAAGTCGCTCTGAGGTAGTAAGACAGGACATTTTGCAAAATTCTTGTAACCGGCTAAATACAAGATGTCCGTTTTGTGCTAACCAGATTCTGACAACAGCAAAGCCAAAACTGTGGAGGTACAAGTGCAGATTTGGCTGGAAAAACAGGATTTTCAAATCCATCGAATAAAAACCTCCCAAGACTCGGGTATAAACCTAAAGTCTCTATGGAAGAAAAATTTGAAACCAGTAACACACAAATACTTATTGCTGACATCGCTTTTAATGGTATTAAGCGCTCAGTCGGCAAGTGCAGGGGGATGCAACTCCAGTCTTTTCAGTCCAGCAGGACAGCTCCGATTTCTCGAGTTCGAGCTGACTTGTGCAATTTCTTATCTGTTGCTACTTTTGACAAAAACTGGACTAATTACATGGTTCAATCACCAATCAGGTTTTTGGCTCATATCTGTGCGTATTTTTTCAGGAACATTTTTGAGTTTAGTTCTGGCAGTAGTCATTTGTTTTTATGCTTATCTGAATCTTGTGAATTTCTTTCGTGACCCCTTAATATTTATCAGTCTGCTCATATTCTTTGTGTCATTGTCTACGACACTCTCTGATTGCATGTTTGCTTTGAATTGGCAGAAACTTGGATATAAACAAGTTGCACTGGATCTGACTCTTAGCTTGTTTTTAAATATTTGTTTTTCGTTAGGCATCTATCTTGCGTTCTTTGCTAATTTAAAAAATTTTTTTGGTTAGGAGCAGGAGAGTCTTTAACACAGTTTAAAGCATCTTTTTAGACTGGAAGCGGACGCAAGGCACCATCGGTAGGGTCGGCTATGTCTGGTTTGGGAATAACTCCGAAGATGTCGCAAAATCCGAGTGGATTGGCTATTCTGTTTAAGCCTGTTCATGCAGGAATTGAGGCGATTCTTCTATGTCAATTGCCGGTAAACTAAATTGAATTTGAAGAAGGGGTTAACTCAAGAGTTTGCGTGAACAAAAGATTTCTCTAAGAAAAAGCTAGCAGAGGCTCACTAACCCCTTGTTAGTTATATTGGCTTAAGAACCAGTACAAGGCGCTTAATAACTCTTGAGAACGCGCAAGCGGTAAACCTAAGGTGAAATTATCTTTTTTCCTTCTCCTCAATTTCGTTTATAAGCTCCAACTAGCTAAATGCCAGTTCCTCCCAGTTACAGACCCGATTTTAAGGGCTCTGGAGGAGCATGAAAGTTGAAGAGAAGACTTTAGAATCAAGACCAAACTCCAACCAAAAGGAAAGGAGAACACATGACGTTGAAATCCAACGGTGCTGCGCTTCCCCCGCCTCCCGTCGCCAAGAAGATTCACTCCGTGGTGATGGCAACAGGCGGTCAGGACGTCGACTTCTTCGCCTGGATGAAACAGGTGAAGGAACCCGGCGACCCGCTCAACCCGGACATTCTCGACTATCTGCAAGCCGAGAACGCTTATACCGCTGCTTACATGGCGGATACGGCGGCTTTGCAGGCTACCCTTTACGCCGAGATGCGTGGACGGATGAAGGAGGTCGACCAGAGCGTGCCATTCCAGCGCGGTCGCTTCTTCTATTACACCCGCACCCGCGCCGGCGATCAATACGAGCTGCTCTGCCGGCATCCGGTCGGCCAGTCGCATCGCGAGGAGATTGTCCTCGACGAGAACGAGCTGGCCAAAGGGCACAAGTTCTTTTCGATCGGCGCCCTGGCTTACAGCCCGAGCGCGCATCTGGTCGCATTCGCCGTCGACTACACCGGCGACCGTCGGTACAAGTTGTTCGTCAAGGACCTCAACACCGGCGAGATTTCGCAGGCTCTTGCTGACCGTGTCACCTCCGTCGAGTGGTGCCGGGACAACAAGACGATGTATTACACCACCGAAGATCCGGTCACCAAGCGGTCCAACCAGCTCTGGCGTCACCGGCTCGGCACTTCCGACCATGTGCTGGAGCACGAGGAGAAGGACGAATTTTACCGCATCGGCGTCTCCAAGACCCGCAGCGGCAAGTTCATCTACCTCAGCTCAGGCAGCCATACGACTTCGACCGTGAGCTTCATCAAGGCTTCCAAGCCTGGCTCCAAGTTCAAGCTCATCGCCCCCTTGCAGGCGGGCATCGAGTACGACGTCGAGGACGATGGCACCAACTTCTACATCCTCACCCACGACGGCGCCAAGAACGGCCGCATCGTGCGTGTCGCAAGCTCCAACTTCGCTCCGGAGAACTGGGTGGACGTCGTCCCCCATCGCGCGGATGTGCTGCTGAAGGGCTGCGACGTGTTCAAGGATCACCTGGTCGTGTACGAGATGGACGACGCGCTTCCTAAGGTTCGCGTCCAGAAGCTCTCGACCGGCGACGTGCACTACGTCGACTTTCCGGAGGCGGTTTACACCACCGCTCCCAACGCCAATAAGGTGTTCGACACATCAACTCTGCGTCTGAGCTACCAATCGATGGTCACCACATCGGAAATTATCGACTACGACCTCAATACCCGGTCGAAGACGTTGCTCAAGAAGCAGGAAGTGCCGAATTTCGATCCCTCGCAGTACCACTGCGAGCGCATCTATGCCACCGCCCCGGATGGCACCAAGATCCCCATGTCGATCGTCTACAAGGGCGACCTTGTGAAGGACGGCAGCCGCCGCGGCCATCTCTACGGCTACGGCTCCTACGGGATCTGCATTCCGGCGTCTTTCAGTTTCGTGCGGCTCAGCTTGCTCGATCGCGGTCTCATCTATGCCATCGCTCACGTTCGCGGCGGCACCGACAAGGGTGAAGACTGGCACGACCAGGGCAAGATGGCCAACAAGATGAACACTTTCACCGACTTCATTGCCTGCGGTGAGCACCTCAAGAAGGAAGGTTACGTCAATCCCGATCTGCTCGGCATGCAAGGCGGTTCCGCCGGCGGCCTGCTGATGGGTGCCGTTTCCAACCTCGCTCCTGGCTTGTCCAGAGTCGCTCTTCCGCAAGTGCCTTTTGTCGACGTCGTCAACACGATGCTCGACACTTCGCTGCCTCTGACCGTCGCCGAGTTCGAAGAGTGGGGCAATCCGGCTGTGCCGGCCGAGTTCGCGGTCATCCGCGCCTACTCGCCCTACGAGAACATCCACACGGCCGATTATCCGGCCATGCTCGTCGAAGCGGCTGTGGAGGATTCGCAGGTTCCGTACTGGGAGGCGGCTAAGTATGTCGCCCAGATGCGTGACCGCAATCCCAATGCCACCCGCCCTGTGCTCCTGCACATGAAGATCGACGGCGCCGGCCACGGTGGTGCTTCGGGACGTTTCGACGCTCTCAAGGAATACGCCTTCACCTATGCCTTCCTCCTCACGGAGCTGGGCATCAAGGCTTAAGGCCCTGGACTGACACGGAGGCTGAGATCTACTTCCAGAAATGGCGGTGATCTCAGCCTTGCAGTCTACTTGAGAGAGCTAAACTGACCTTCTCATTCAATGACTAAACAAACAGACCGGAAGCAAGAAGGTCTGTCATTCAGAAGGACCATAAGCAAATGACTATGGACCCCGTACTCTTCATTCTACTTTTCCTCGCTTCGCTCTGCGCCAGTCTTGTCTGCATGGGCATGTCCAACGCCAACCGCAAGGGCAGGGATGAGAAATTCTTTCTCCTCCTTCCTATCCTGGGTTTCCTTGGATTCATGGCCAGCCTGGTGACGCAGGTTTCACTGATCATCACCATTCCTGCCTTTCTTGTCTACCTCTTCCTCGTGTATCAGCTGTCCAAGCGCTGATCCGTTAGAGTAGCTATTGAGTCTAAACGAAGTAGTCGCAATGCAAACCCTGAAAAGGAGACAACTATGGCTAGTCGCCAACCTGGAGCAACCCTCCAGAAACCGTTCTATGTCGACAGAGACGATGTCCGCCACCATGCGCGGTGCGCAGGCGGTCCTGGTGTGCATATCAGCTGGGAGCAGGCTACCAAAGCCGGCTACGAAAAGCTGGTTGCGCCCAACACTCTGGCAGTTTCCTACATCGAATCCGTTCTTTCGGCGCTCATCGATCTGCCTCTGCCCGGCCGTGTTGCTGAGCAGAAGATTCGCTTTTCGCAGAATCCGGTCTACGCCGGCGACGTCGTTCAGACCAAAGTCAGCATCTCCTCCTGGAATGCCGACTCCGGGCTGATGACGGTCAGCGTCGAGTGCCGCAAAGAAGAGGGCAACCTCCCCGTTTGTTCCGGTACGATTTTGCTGAACCTCAGCCAGTAGGCAACAGGAAGGGAATTGGTGAGGAGCTATTCATACGCTTTTCACCAATTCCTTAATCCCAAGCAAAGAAAGGAAAGACAATGCGAACGTCATTAAAAGTCGCATTGTTTCTGGTGCTCTGCATTCCCATTGGGGCACCACTAATCAGTGTTGGCGTTTCATCTGTCGTCGCGCACAAAGCCGGCGCCACTGCAAACGCCACTTACAATGCCACTCTTGTTTCAGTGAAGCAGGAGTTGGGCAGCATTAATCGGGCGCTCAAAACTCAAGGCGTCCAGACATCTATTTCTCAATTGAAGACGAAGCTTGAAGAAGCTCGCAAAGTTGAGATTGAATACCGCACCGCAGTTGATACCGGCAAAAGCGCAAGTGAATGCCAGGCAATCGCTGTGCGCTGGGGCGATTTCTACCAGCCTATCTACGATCTTCAATCTCAACTGACCCTCGACTTGGGTCTATCCGACAGTTTTCTAGAGCAGAATATCGAAACCTTGAAAGCGGCACCGGTCAGGTACCGCAAAGATAGGGCCGAGATCGAAAAGCTCATGAAACCTTATCTTGCAGTTTCTGCATTGAACAGCTCGGCGGTCGAAGTTGTCGGTCCATACGCTGCCAGTCTGCTTTCTGTCCTCAGCGGTCCCAAGCGGACTCCAGCCGAGGTGGATGCATTTCTTGAAAGCGAACTGGTTCGCATTCTCAACGAACGCAAGGCTGCAGGCAAGTAACGTTCCTGTTGCGGTGAATTGGCTGAAGCTCAAGCAAAAGATCTGAAGTGAATCGGATAACCAGGCAAGGGACTACTAAAGACCTTTGTCAGGTTACCTTGGTTTTTCAGATACTTTCTTTGCTTGAACATCCAAAGATCAATGTCACACGCAAAAAGGAACTCAAATATGTCCACATTCACTCTCACTGTCGATCTCGCCACTTCGGGAACGACCATTCTTTTCATGATCATCTCGTTCATCCTCGGTGTTGTCGGCGCCATCGCCTGCTATGCCCTGGGATTCATGCACGATGCCGGAAGAGGCTTTCTTGAGGCACTCGGCGGTAGCCGGCCTTCCAGCCGCCCTGAGCCGAAACCCTCGAAGCTTCTGATATTTTTTCGGGCTGTCCTCTATTTCGCAGGCGGCATTGCGGCACTCGTGCTTGCAGCCAACGGAATGGCCATCTGGTCCTACCTGCTGGGTATCTTCACCGCCCTCTGCTTCGGCGTGGTCCTGGTGAAGCTGTTCAAGTAGGAACTGCAACAAGGAAAGGATAAAACCATGCGCAAACTCATCACAGGTGTTTCTGCCGCTATCGTGCTCGGAGCTCTTCTGGGCGCTGTGATCGGTGCAACTGCATCCGGAGGATGGCTTGGTCCGATGCCGCTTGCCGCGGCTATTTTCGCTGGGGCTGTCCTCGGCGGAACGGGTCTTGTCGTCGGTCTGGCTCTTGCCGCCTATGATTCCACTTTCAAGTCTGACGGCATCGTTGCTTTGATGCTGGTCGGTGCGTTGACTTCTTTTGTTCTCAGCCTGGCAGTGCTGGGCAACCGCATCGAGAATTTCATCGATGTGGCCAGTTTCATCGGCCTGGGAATTCTCTACGCTTTCGCCTACAAGGGCGGCGCGTACATTTCGACCCGTTCTGCGACTTCAGTCAAGGACAAATAGTCGCAAAACAATCGAACTGAATTTGTAATCTTGCAGTAAGGAAAGAGGGAAAAACTCCAGGTGGAGTTATTTCCTCTTTCTTCTTTTTGAGGTAATACTAAAAAAGATAGTAGAGGCATTTATAAAACAAGAAGAAGTAGGCGCATTGAGCGTCTACCCCTCCTTGTCAGAACAAAAGATCACATCACCCGGCGGTTCATGAAAAGAGCCGCACGTGAGATGAGAACGTCGACGGTGGCTGTGACCATCTTGAGCAAACCGCGCTCGAAGGGGTCGGTCGCCGTCGAGAGCTCGATGATGTCGCACTCCATGTTGAGAGCCAGAAGATAGGCCTCCGGAGATTCGATCACATCGACCAGACCGAGCTTGAGGTCGAACGCCTCTTGCGCGGTCCAGTGCTCGCCGGTGCAGACGCGCTCCACATCGATTTGGGGGCGCCACTGCTTGACCAGACCGATGAACAGGCGGTGCATTGCTTCCAGCTCCGCTTTGACCTTCTCCTCGGCTTCAGGCGTGACCTGCCCGAACTGGGACAGGGTGCGCTTGAACTTGCCGGCGTAGAGAGTCATGGGACGGATGCCGATCTGCTTCAAGAAGTCGTGGAAGTTCAAAAACTCCTTCACGACGCCGATGGAGCCAAGAATGGCAAGCGGCGGAGCGACGATGATGTTGGCGGGCAGAGACATGAGATAGCCGCCACTGGCCAGGTACTCGTCGGTTAGAATGACGACGTAGATACCGGCGTCGCGCAAACGCTTCACTTGCATGTACATGTGCCCGTAACCGGTGACGGTGCCGCCCGGCGAACTGGCGAAAACGACGCAGGCGCTGAACTTGTCCTTGTTGATGATGACCTCGTCCACCAGCTTGGCGAATCCGCGACGTCCGGCGGCAACACCGTTGCCGTCGAAGCGCAGAAGTGCGGCCGGCTTCTTGGAGGCGCGCAATTCGGCCGGAATTTCGATGCCGATATCGGCCGGATCAAAGGCAAGCGCACCAGCCTTCACGCGGCTCTGAACCGCGGTGCTGGGGTCGTATTTGGTATCAGTGTGATACTGGAGCAAGCCGAGCTTGGGACCGCTCTTCTTGCCCGAACCACCTTTGATCTTGTTGATCAGAAAACCAAGCACAACAAAACCGATGCCAACCAGGATGACCTTGAAACCCAAGCCCATCAGGTTGCTCAAAAAGACGACGATGCCGTTAATTGCATTGGATGCTGTGGTGATGAATTCCCACATTGTTTTTCCTTTCGATTGTTACTTCGAATCTTTCAATTCCTTCGACCGCTGTGCACAACCCATGGAACCAGCTCACCTGAAGTGAGAGGGTTCGTATAGAAAAAACCGGATGATGCCTGGGTTGTGCTTTTATGAAGAGGAGGAAAAGAAAGAGCCCAGGAAAACTACTAGGTTCTATTCCTGAAACCAAACATAACTGCTAAAAGTCTTCTCACAAGAGTCTGTTATTTGGCTGTTACGAGATCTAGCGCAGTTGAACTAACAGGTGAAATGAAAGTTCTTCCATTCAATTTTTGCTTCCCGGATTCATGTTGCGGCAGCAGGAAAATTTCTATATTCGCAAAAACTTGGTGAGAGTCCATTTTATGTGTCTAAACCCATATTTAGACACGGAAATAAGCCGAATATGGGTTCTCCCACATATTTTCGCCCCCTTTTTTATGTGTCCTCCCACATATTTGACTTAGAGTTGAGTAATTCGACAACAGGATTTGTTTGCACTGTCGTAAAAATCCAGGTTTGATTGAATATTACTAAAAAGTCTAGTAAAACAAACTTAAATCAAAAGAAAAGGAAACATCGCTGCAAGCGACATTCCCTTTCTTTGACCCAGCCAGAGGCTTACAGATAGCCTTTCCTGACCAGTTGGTCCACCAGTACGTTGTGCAGAATGTGAGCCACGATTCCGGGCCATAAGCTGCCTGTTGCGATGAACAGAAAGCCCAGGACGGCACCGCAGATGAGCACGTTTCCGTACACCATGACTTGACCCTTGATGCTTCGCGCCAGATGCGGGATGGTAAAGAGAACCAGTGCCACCGTGAATCCGCATAGTGGTATCAGAAAAGCTCGATAGATAAATTCTTCCAGTGCACCGATAGCGATGTTCTCCAAAAGCTGCAAGGCGACCGGGATGTTCTTGCGATCATCACGGACAACTCCAATCTCCAGATCGAACGTGCCGGGAAAAATCCGGTCAACAATTCTGCGGTAGATTAGGGCCTGCCAGGCAATTAGAGCGACACCCACCATCACACCGGCAATTAAGTGCCAGTGATGCCAGTGAAAAAACTGACCGAAAATTTCCGGAGTTACAGCCGTGGGCAAATGAATCATGAACATCACGATTCCAATTGCGTACAGGGTCTGGAACTTGGTTTGCCAGGTGCCGTTTCGGTGCAAGGAAGTTCCATGCAGGGTGATAAGCCGCATGGCACGCTCCTTTCGGTAGAAGGTTTCTAGTTTTACTTTTCGTCCGGTTGCACTCCGACTCTCTTGCAAGAAATGACTTAGTGGCTCAAATGTGATTTGCGTCTTTGAGAGGGAGGTTGTTGTCTTTTGTGAAAGAATCGGATCGAATAATTCTTCGTACAGAAAGTAAACAATAAGACCAAATTAAAAAGCTCCAATTAATTGGTAAATTGTAGTTTTTGAGTTTCAAAGAAGTGGTTTTGCCAATATTGTCAAGAGAAGATGTAAACCTAGTGCAGTTAACACAAGGCCACATAAGCTTATCTAGTGCTAATCTAATGTGATATTTGCGTCTTCACCTCTGCTTAAGCCTGTCAGGAGACTTTCATGGCCAATAAAACTCAATTGCGTTCCAATCCGGTTAGAGGAATGCGCGACATACTTCCCGATGAAGTGCAGGTGCGGGATTGGGCTCAGAGTGTCATTCAGAAAGTGTATGAAAACTACGGATTTTCGCGAATCGAGACACCGGCACTGGAAAACATAGAGCTGCTCAAGCGAGGCGAGGGCGGCGAAAATCAGAAGCTTATTTTTGAAGTTTTGAAGCGCGGAGACAAACTGCAAGAAGCGGTGCATGAATTGGCCAGAAAATACATGCTTCCTAAAACGGCATGGGGAGAAACGGGAGAACAAAGTCATCCCGATGATTTAGAAAGTAACGATAGGCTCAAGCGAGAATGGCTCACCACAGAAGGCAAGGTGAAACCGGCACTGCAAGCCGTTG
>CAZEQP010000025.1:10845-13369 GCA_964514345.1 uncultured Candidatus Obscuribacterales bacterium | reverse complement strand
AGCAAACAAGAATGGTACAGCCACCCGCAAGGTGTTGCACTGGCGGCGGCACCGTTGATTGAAATTGAAAAAGTCGCTGATGGCCAACCTACCGGATTGCAGACCGAGTTGCAGGCCGGACATCAGTCTGGTGAAAAGTTTCCCCTCGACAGTGTGCGTGTGGTTGACTTCACGCATGTACTTGCTGGTCCTAGAAGTGCGCGCAGTCTTGCACAATATGGTGCTGAGGTTTTGCACATCTCTTCTCCGTATCACAGAGACACAGTAGCGCAAAACTTATTAGTGAATATAGGCAAGCGCAATGCGTATTTGTTGCTGACAGAAAGCGCGGCGCTTGCTCGTTTGCATCAACTTGTCTCGGAAGCCGATGTATTTGTGTGTTCCTACCGTCCGTCGGTTGCAGAAAGATTTGGTCTGCAAGTAGCGGATTTAACTGCGAAACACAAAGGACTTATTTATGTCTCCATCAATGCATATGGTCACTCAGGTCCATGGGCGCAGCGTCCGGGGTTTGATCATAATGTGCAGGTAGGCACAGGATTCGCCGTCACCGAAGGCGGTGCGGGACAACCTTGTCTTTCTCCGGTGTTTTATCTGAATGATTTTTTGACAGGCTATCTGGCATCGGCTGGTGCCATGGCTGCATTATTGATGCGAGCACAGCATGGCGGGTCTTATCATGTAAAAGTATCACTGGCTCGCACTGCGATGTGGGTGCAAGATTTGGGTCTTGTTCCGGAAACTGTCTATGGTGGCATGCCAGAGAAGGACAAATATCCAACCAATTTGCATAGCTTCGAAACAGCTTGCGGCAAAGTGAAAGAGCTGGCACCGGCAGTGGTGTTTGATAGGATGCCCAGAAAAGACCTGACACTGCTTCAACCTTTTGGTGCGGATAGGGCAGAGTGGTAGGTATAACGAACAGCTGACTCGTAAATACCAGTATCTAAACAACGCACAAACAATACTCTAACACCTCACTTACAATTTTTGCCTATGATAAATGCATGGATAAAATGGCTACATTTTTCGGGCTGATTTGTACCGCTGCAAACGGATTTTTTTTATCCCTTGCAGTTGTTCATACCGGTCTTCTTATTCTAAGCGTAGTTATGATGGAGATTGACAAGAATCCTGAATGCACCTGGAATTGTGGCGTTTTAATATATGGTGCGGAAGCACTAATACTTATCCTGCTTTCATTGCCCTTTTACTTTCTTGCGAAGTTGTTCAGTCTGGGGACCAATCCACTAAAGTCAACAACCTGGCACGTTTCTGCGGGTTTGGCATTTCTACTCTCTGTGGGCTGCTACTGCTACGCTTTTTTAAATCATTGTGGAAGTTGCGGAGTTCAGGAGCCGCTTGCTTTTTCGGCGTCTTTGGAGAGTTGATTTAGTTGTTGCACTACTTTTGAGAATGGTTTTTCTTTGTAGAAATTGTTCAAGCCCACAATAGCCAGAAAATAAAACGCCATAAGCGCCAAGAGACCATACAAAAGACAAATAAACAACTTCCGTTGAAGTTTCTCGCCGCTGTTGGTGTCTGGTTCGGGTTCTGTCATAACTATTTGAGATTCCCTGAGTCCAATCTCAATCTTATCAAAAGATCCTCAAGCTCGACTGTCGCGGTCGGGGCGTCTGGGAGGTTTGAGCGTTCGCCTTCGGATTCAAGTAGCGTGAATAGGCGCTCGTATTCAGAGCGGTACTGGTCCATGTCATCACGTGAGATTTCTTGCTTCTCTTTGGAGGTTTTCTTCAGAGTGATGAGCGGCGCTATATAGGGAAGGGAGAATTCCTGGTTGAGAATTTCCAAGTTTGCTTGTATCTCCCCGCTGCGCATCAGGTGAATACCGGTGAGAAGGACACGAAAAACATAAAGCAATGGTTTTACAAGTGGCTTTTCTTCTTTTTCGAATAGGCGCCATTGAGTTTGGGCGAAACCTTTGTAGTGATGAACATGGTGGCGGGTGATGCAACGTTTGCCGATGTCCAGAAGTTGTTTGTGCGCGTCGGTTGTGTGCACCACAAGTGGTGAATAGAGCTGTTCCAGGACATAGCCATTTTTGTTAAGCATGAGCTTGAAGAATTTCTTGATGTCGTGGGTGACCAGATCAAGCTCGATGGTTTTGTCTTGTCTGGCGATTTCGACTGTTTCGTCGTCTACGTTGAAGCCGATTACTTTGGTGACCGGCAAGATATGGACGCCTCTGAGGTCCCAATCAGAATCCGGCGAAGGGAAACCATACAAATGCGCCCCGCTTATGGTGGCAAAGATAAGCGGATAGGCGTGGGATGATACGGCTTGCGATAGTTCGGCTGGATAATTCATTTGTCCACCATGCTTTTACGGCACCGGATCAAATAGTCGTTTGCCCATAGATAATCGGGGCGGTCAGGCAGCTTAGTGGTGGCGTGGGCTTCGTCAAATTGTTTGTGCAAAGATAGCCGCCATTCATTCACTTCTTCCCATGACTGCTCGCCGTTTCTGATGGATAGAAGCTTTTCTCTGTGCTGGGTCGCCTCGA
>CAZEQP010000025.1:0-10835 GCA_964514345.1 uncultured Candidatus Obscuribacterales bacterium | reverse complement strand
CGGGACATGACCTTCTTCAAGGATGGTGACACCGGCGGACAAAAGGCGCACTAGATGCATGACGTGTTTCCATTTGAGACTGCCGGTGGTGCGCAGATCTTGCTCCAGCTTTTTGAATTGTGAGAGCACATAACCGTTGTAGGTTTGATAAACAAGCTTGGACAAAAAACGGTGGCGCTCCTGCAAAAGCTCTTCGGCACAGGCGTTCTTGAAGTCGACCAGGGGCGTGTACAAACACTCAAGGATGTTGGGATTTGCCTTGAGCGCCAGAATGAGAAACTTTTGCAGCTCCCAAAAACACTCCTGCGTGTCGGGATTCTCGATTTGCTCAGGCAGACCGTAGAGGGACCACTGCATCGTGGCGGGCGGGAGGTAGATGCCGCGCGTGTCGGTGTCGGAGTTTTGCACATCGAGACCGTAGGCGCGCGAGCCGACGGTGCATTTGTAGATGATGTAGGGGTAGAGGTCGAGATCGTCGGGGTCGGCGTCGGGGCGGTCGAAATTGAGTCCCTGCACTTGTTTGCGGATGGCAATTTCTTGTCGGTAGAAGGAGCCCCGGGCGCCGTCGGGAAACTGCACGATGTAAGCGTGGGTGCTGTCGGTCGGGCTCTGGATGATCTTGCCCACCGAGCCTTTGCGTCTGAGACCTTCGCCCTGGTTGTTGCGCTGCTCGATGAGGGTCACCACTTGTGTGCCGACGGGGAGGATGAGTTGGGGGTGGGAGGGGGAGGTCAATGTGGATTAATTAATGCAGTTTTGGAGAATGTCCCCATGACTTACTCAATTCGAAAGATTTGGATGTTTCAACCAGGATGGAATTCCAATTTGTTTTTTCAGGTTCGACCTTTAGTTCTGTAATTAAAAAAAGAACCACATCCTCCAATCCAACCCTACCACTGGGGATGTGATCGATATTTGTGACATGAATGTGCGGGAATCTTATTTTGGAGGGTTTATACATCATTGTCTTTCTATCGAGCTCTTCAGGGTGCCAGTGAAATTCCAAGAATGGCTTATTCTCAGCTTTCCTGAAGATGGAATATATGTAGGACTGCGTTTTTACGATACCGTTATTTGGAATAACCTCAAGCATTATCTCAAGGTCAAATGAGTTTTTCTTCGCTTCCAAACTTACTGGCGCAGGCAGGCTATAAAGATTTCTAGCGCCAAACTTATCCCGACTCCAAACGGCTTTCGTTATGGTGCTAGCAACCTTCTGAATCTCAGTTTAAAATGCGACAAGAGCAGCGTGATTCTTATCTTTTGCCATATTTAGCTGGAAAGCTGGTATAAGGTAAAAACATTAGGGCTTCCCTTGTGTAGCAATCATCTTGATCATATTCGCCAGCTTGAAATTTTTCCACAAATTGCTTGGGAGTGACATTGAATCTTGCGCGAACGAACTTTTGAAAGTCTCTGTCAGTCTCTTCCTGGGTTCTGGTTGTAACTTTGGCACATTTAGTCATAGTCAATACTCCTGACTTCATAATACCCTGTTTACCAGCTCGATCAATCTTTTCTCTGGACATCGAATGGAAATGTATTTCAAAAAAAATCTTGGGCAACGAGAGACTCGAACTCCCAACCCCTTCGGTGTAAACGAAGTGCTCCACCATTGAGCTAGTTGCCCTTATTAGGGATCTCCAATATAACACGCCCGGGTTGTCAAATGCCAGCAATCGGCAACCCGCTTAACAAATCAAAGCCCAACTATAATATAAGGATGCAAGGACGCGACCGCCACAGTTCAATACGCCGCCAGACCGCAGACATGCTGGCAAAAGCCCAGACCCTCATGCAAAGGGGCGACTTCGCCCAGGCTGAGCTAATGTGCAAGAACGCCCTCAACACCTGGCGCAATTCAGGCGCCCCCCGCGCCGAGGAAGCGCATATCATCACCTTTCTGGGCAAGTGTTACGAGGCACAGCGCCAGTATCAGAAAGCCTACGACCTCTATTTCGAAGCCCTGCCCCACCTGACCGGCAGCAATTACGACGACATCTACACGGCAATGCTTTATGTCACCGAGCGCATGGGAACATTCAACACCACCAAACCTGCCATCGACGAGCCGCCTTACGATCCTTACGGCGGTCGTTGATCCTGCTATTGACTTAGTCAGAACCGCTGTATAATGGACTTATTAACGGAGTCGGCGATAAGGCGCCCATTGGAGTTTTCCGAAAGGATAGCCGACTCACCCTTACTATTATTTCGAACATTCTTTAGCAGTCGATTTCGCTTTTTTCAGCAGCTCGTCTATCTTCGCCATGTACTCTGCTGATGCATCATTCAATAGAAGATTTTTTGCTCTACTAAGATAAGGAATGGCTTGAGTTCCTTTCCCCATTTTCACCAAATGCTCTCCATATAAGATTTGAGTTGCCACCAAATTTGGGTCAGCATCTGCGGCTTTTTTCAAATCTAGTTCGTAATCTGGAAATTGTTTTGAGTTACGTTTTGTCAGTGCTTTGAATAAATAAGCGTTCGCAATGACCCGTTTATTTTTCGATAAGCTTATCACTTTGTCAGAGTCACTAATTGCTGCTTTGTAATTCCCAATATTTGAATGCAACATTGCTCTCACGCGATAAAGTTCGAAATTACTAGGGTCTTTAGTGGTGCCCTCGGTGAGTATTTTAATAGCTTCCGGAGTTTTTCGTGATTGAAGCAGTTCTGCCGCTTTAACGATATAAGGCGAAGCAAATGCATTCGGAAGTTGCTTTTGTTCTAGCGCGTCCGCTTTAAGTTTTTCAACTTTAAGTCTGCTCTTTTGATCAGAATCGCTGACCACATCGTCTTTAGCAACTGCCGGCAATGCGCAAAGACTTGTCACAAGTACCAGTGCTGCGAAGAAGCCTGTATTTGCTTTTCTAAGCCGGAACATACGTCTCTTCGACAAAACCCTGGCGCATCCAATATAAATGTCGCGAGAGGCGCTTCCAGCCACCGATGTTTTCTATTATCGCGGGCACGCTGTTTTGTTTTGCCTCTGCATTTGGTGCCTGGGCTTCCTGATTTATTGAAAGGAACATGCCACCATTTTTCAGTTTGGTTTTCATGCCGACTAAATAATTCTGGCAGGCTTCAAATGCCATTTCAGGCATTGAATCCATGTTGAAGAAATAGTCTGTTGACTTGGCTTCGAATTTGTCGAAATGCCAGTATGGATAGATGTGTACGCCGGTTTCTTTTTTTTGCTCGCCATGCAAAACGACTTGCGAGGGGTCGATGCTCATCAATAAATAGTATGCCTGCAATGCATTCACCCAGGGCAAATCGATGATGCTGTATCTGGTGAGTCCGGCTCTGTGCGCCAGGTGTGCCATGCAACCGTAGCCGCCGCCTATTTCTTTTATATCGGTGGTGCCTCCGGCGCCGAGCTGTTTCAGTCTATCTATAGAATAACTGTGCAAGATACTGTCGATGGTGACAAAATTGCCATTGATGCGGCAGCCGTAATTCGCTGCTACCTCTGGTGCTGCTATCGAAAAGCCCAGACGCTTTTCGATTTTTGTGTACAACTCGCTGATATTTGTATCGAGCGTGCTCATAGTCGCTTTGGTGCCTTGCTGTTCGACCGAGCCGACAGGAAATGCGCCGATGCTCTGTCCCAAACTGACAAGTGCGTCTGTGATGCGCAATTGCACGTGGCTCTTTTCATGGACTTGCTTCATATCATCCACTAGCTTGAGGTCGTATTTACCCAAACCCCAGACTAATTCGCTTTGCAAAAAGCCCGGCAAGAGCTTTGTGAGCGTATCAACATTTTTTGTTTCCAGCGCCTGAATAAATTCAGAATGTCTGGTGCGAACTTCATTCCACATGGACTCGCCCACGTTTTTGTTTGTCTCGGGCGATTCTTTCATGCAATGGGCATAGGCTTCGGCGATTCGTGTGCAGGCTTCTTTTATTCTTTTGGTGTCTGTGTCTGGAGCGAGGATGGCTTGTTCTGCTGTTTGTGCCGTCCAGGGGTAGTGCATGAATGAGTGCAGGGTCGAGCCTGAGCCCAGTTCTACTGAGAGTTTGGCGTTTTGCTCTGAGAGGAAGTCCTGGGTCTCTTTCATCTTGTCGATGCTGGCTGAGCGGACTAGTGATATGGGACCGAATCTCATTAAAATGCGCGCCTCATTGAAATGTTCGCTTCTTCTGAAAGCTTTGCTGAACTACTTTTAAGACTGGCTGTGCCAGCCGGATCAAAGATTGAATTATACAATACGGCGACTTGTCAACTGGACGATGTTGCCTGTGTCTGACAGATGCGCTGCATTTTTTGCCGAAATCTAACACAGATCAGGACTCTCTCTATTTTTGATCGGCTTTACTCGTCAGGTTTTCCGCCGTGATACCTGACGTCTGAAGCCACGTGAAAAAAGTGACCCCGATCCCCACCTCTTTTTTTTCAGCATGGCTTTTCACGACAGCTTTCAGGGATGTTTTACTGTCGTCAAAAACTTCTTGAATAAAGTGAATGCCTTATCCTTTTAATCTTTCGGCGGGCTGACCGACTCAACGCCAGAGCTGCCCGAATCACCGAGAATTTCGCCATCTTTGCCAGACGGACGCAAAGCACATAGATAAGACAAGAAATACAGCGCCCCGGCCACAAGAGTGAGATTCTTCAGTCCCATCACAATACACAAATTTTCGACCAGACCGCCTATCGACACACCCAAAAGATTAGCCGAAAGATAATTGGCGGGGCTTTTCGCCCGAGAAAAACAAGTGGAAAAGATCATGCTGCCAAAAAATATGGGCAGACAATTGATCAAAGCAGAAATAGCAGCCACAGCCGCCGAGCTCATGTCGGTGTCAGCGGGGATATGAAAAACATACTGAACCACGATGGCGCAGGCAAGCAGCACATACAAAAGACGGACATTCTTTTGAGGGAAGCGCATCACAAGCACTGTGGCAAGATAGGCAAGCAAAAGCACCACCAGAATGACGACAGACGAAACAAACCAGGTGGCACCAAAAAGCAAAGACAATTCAGTTATAGATTTTGTCTCGACCAGCATGAAAGCCTGACCTAGAAAGAACATATTTCCCCATTCCATGCCTGAGATGGGTCCGCCTTTGGAGCGCGATGCCAGAGCAAGCAAAATGCCGGGGAAAATGACCGCCATAAATAAAATGCCGATATAAATGAAAAGAGCGGCAGACTCTATTTTCAAATATAAGAAGGGCCAGTCGTCAGTACTGGGTGCGGTGTCTTCAAGCTCCTGCGGATTTGAAGCTGCGGGAAATTTGCGCAAGCCTGCGTATTCATCAGGCAGATGCAAGTCTTTGACGCCAGGACCGAACAAAAACAAAACACTGTCCCAGTCTTTGTCTACATAACAAATTGGTTTTTGACCCCAGGCGGCTTCGACTGTTTTATACAATCGCGCGGTCACACCGCTACCAGCCCCGGTGGCAAATGTGAGACAGACTACACCATTTGGATTGAGGTGACGCAGGGCTGATTCCATCGCTTCTTTGGTGTAAACATAATTATCGACACGCAAGAAAGATCCGCTATTCAAAGTACTGCCCGGATCAAGATAAGCAAATTCTATGAGATCAAATTTGTCTTTGGAATAACGCAAAAAGCTTCTGGCGTCTTCATTATGCAAGTGCACACGCGGATCAAGATAAGGCTTGTTCGGATGTAGCTTGGAGCCGAAAGTACAAATAATCGGGTCTATTTCAACTGCATGAACAGACTTTGCCCCTGAGCGCAAAGCGAATGCCACGTCGTTTCCCGAGCCGGCACCCAGAACTAAAACAGAATCATGATTGGGGCACGACTCAAAAGGAATTTTCAGCCACTTGTAGTAAGTTTTGATTATGTTTTGCTGCACGGTGGGACTGGCTAGTTGAGCCAGTTCTTTTTCTTTGTCCGGCTCCAGTACTTTGATGGCGAAATGGAAATAGTGATTGTTTGAATTTAAAACATAATTGTCTGTGCCGAAAAATTGTTGCTGGTCGGTGGCGATTGGTATCACATCCAGTTTGCTGTAGGGAGACCAGTGACTTTTGTTTGTCATAAAGAAAGTGGTGGCGGCAAGAATGACAGTCAGTGCGATGGAGACAAGACTGGCGATATTTTTCTGACCGGATGACTCTGCTGAATCGTGAGCGTTTTTACTTTGAAATACATAGGCGCAGGCGGCACCAAGCATCAAAACCCAGATATAAGGCGGCACCAAGAAAAAAGAAATCAGCGCGAAAGACAATACGCCAATAACCGAACCCAGCAAATTTACCGAATAGGCTTCAAGTGGTGGCAACTTATCAAATTCACGACCGAGCGCCCGACCCAGATGCGTGAACAAATAATAGAGACAGATAATGGCAACGCTTATCACAAGAAGGGCAAGGGCGAAGTCTTGCGGGGTGCGGTCGAGTTTGAGCGAGAGGTGCTGGAAATTGAGATTAACCGCAAAAATCACCGGAAAAACCAGGGCGCAAACGGCGGCAGCTATATAAGGAATGGATTTGGCGTTGAATAATTTGGTTGAAGCGGTCGCAAGTCCCGCGGAGCTGGCCACAAGCACTGCCATGATTATGAGGTTGGGAAATGCCCGGATGGCAAAAATCTCAATGCCCAGCCAGCGCACAGCCATGATTTCGCCGAAAAGCAAGATGAAACTGAGCCAGAAGATTCTACTTTGGGATGACATTAATTTGCTCGTTTGGTAAGGATAGGCTTTTGGTAAATGAGCATTCATTTTATATGTAATGAGCGCTTATATGTAATGTGAAGGGGCATTTGGGTCCGGACCCAAAAATTTCGAGGGTATTTTGTGATAGGCTGTTATCTAGATATATGGCTAAGTTAACTAAAGGCTGTCAAAAAGTGCTTGAGGTGCTCAAAGAGCAGCACCAATTGGCAAGCGCTCAGGATATTTTCGGGCTCATGCGTACCGATGATGCGACGGCGCCTGGTTTGACTACTGTGTATCGGTCGCTTGAATCACTTGTCAGTCTGGGTTTGGTCCAATCGGTCGAGCTGGGCGACGGCGAAAGACGCTATGAAATGGTGAAACCGGGCGAACATCATCATCATCTTGTATGCGACTCATGCAAAGAAAGCGTGCATCTGGATAATTGTCTGGTGGACGAACTGGAAGACGGTATACGTTCCAAATATGGATTTCAGGTAAAAGGGCATATCTTAGAGATATTCGGAATGTGTCGAACTTGCCAGCAAAAAGCCTAGATGCCATCGCGCCTGAAGTGAACTAGCCTGATGTGACCTGCCCTGGACTATGAATAAGAATCTGGAAAAACTAATTCCTTCTCTCGATAATCTGGGGATTGTCGCATCTGTGATTTGTCTTATTCATTGCATGGCTATGCCTTTTTTGCTTGCCGCCCTGCCTTTTTTGGGATTGTCATTTCTCGATACTGAAGAAGCGCACTGGGTGCTTGCCGGTCTCATTGTCATTTTTGCCATGACCGCAATTTTTCCTGCTTATTTGAAGCACAAAAAACCGAGTATTCTAGCGGCTTTGATCGTGGGGCTTTCGCTAGTTGTTTATGGTGCCTTTTTTGCCGAGCATACACTTGGGCATGCATATGAGATGCCACTACTTGTGGTGGGCAACTTGATACTGGTGGCTGCGCACTGGCGCAATCGCAGTCTGGTCAAATGTTGCGATCACGATCACTAAATGAAAGGTCGCTGCCATAAGCACTAAATAGGGTGCAGATTTACGCGGTACCCCAAAAGTGAGGGACTGATCTGTGTCACTTTTTTCACGTGGCTTCAATCGTCAGGTATCACGGCGGAAAACCTGACGAGTTTAGCCATGTGAAAAAAAGAGAGGATCAAGATCTGTGTTAGATTTTCGCCCACTCAAAAGACTAAGCAGATTTTCTATAAGAGTCTGAATCTTCTTTTTTGAATCGACGAATAGCGCACGCAGACGGATCAACACCTTCGTCCAGTTTGACCAGCGAATATTGCGCCAGCAAAGTGGAAACGGAGCGTACTAAATCACTCCAGATGTCGCGCCAGACTAAAAGTTTTTCTTTACGGCGCAAGCGTGAAACCTGACGCAATCTATTTGTAGATTTGGGCGCTTCTTCGCCGATGAAATAGCGCGCCGAAAGCCGACCGGCAAGGGTCCCATTTTTCAAGAGCTGTTGATAACCCTTGCTAAGAGATCCCGGTGATAACCTATTAATCTCTTGCGAGTCAAGAGATGTTTTTGGTTCAAATTCGTTGTCAGTAGTGTCCGGTACTTGAGCCTTTTTGGTGGCAAGTTGGAGATAGGAAAGAACCACTTTGGACCCCGTTCTAGATATCTTTTGTATGTCGCTCAGTTAGCTTCAGAACTAGTTTTTGGGAAATATTTCTAAGTATCAAGGACGATCCCATTATGCATAAGTTCCCTCAAGTTAACAAGTGAAATATTGCAACTTAAGAGCTGTTCCCCCATTAATTCTGCGCAGATCATTATGAATAAGAATAACTGAATATAAGATTGCTAATGCAATTCTCCTTATTCCTCAATATGCTTTTAGGCGCGTAATTAGCGTGAGGACTCAAATTTAGATGATTTCAAAAGCGCGGGAATTCTGGTATCCCCTTTTTCTTTTCCTGGCACTCGTACTTCTGGGCAGCACAGTTTTGCCCGGACACTCTGCCACCAGCGATGATGCCGGCCAAGTAATAGCCGAAAAGTCTCAAGATGATGCTGCTCCACCAGAAAATGCCAAATCGGAAAGTGCCGATTCAGGCGTGGTGAAGATTGAGAAAAGCGGCACCGGCGCCACAGACGCTGTGGACAAAACAGCCACTCCCAGGAAGCATCGCCGCAAAAAGATGCTTGATGAAGCGGATGAAATCAATAGAAACGTCAAAAATGTAGTTCCCTCGCAAGAAGAGCGCGATGTAGACTCTGAACTCAAAAAGCAGGAAGAAAAAGATCAAAAGGCCGGATTTGACGTTCTGGAAGAAGGCAGAACCATGCCTGGATTTTCGGAAGACTCGCAAGGAAACACAATTGCACCTGAGCGCGCCGATAAAAAACCTGTGGTCGCCCTTGTTCTTGGCGGCGGCGGTGGCCGTGGCTCGGCTCATGTGGGTGTATTGAAAGTGCTCAAGAAAAACAATATTCCGGTGGACATGGTGGTGGGCACCAGTATCGGTTCTATCGTAGGTGGATTCTATTGCGCCGGAGTGCCTATCGAAGACATCGAAAAAATGTTTCTCGACTCGTCTTTGATGAAAAATTTTATGACTGTGCCTCTGGGCGTGCGGGTGGTGGCATCGCCTGTGATGATTATGCCGCGCGTTCTGGGTCGTCATCCCTATGATGGACTTTATTATGGAAACAAGTTCCGCAAATTCCTGGAACATCATTTGCCCGACGACAACAAAAATATCGAAGACTGCAAAACCAGATTGGCTGCTGTCGTTGTTGATTTGATTTACGGCAAAGTGCACGCCCTGACCAAAGGCAATATCGCTTACGCCATGCAAGCAAGTTCTGCTGTACCCGGTTTGAGAAAACCTGTGCAGATAGGCAAAAACATTTATTGCGACGGCGCCGCCGCTGAAAACCTGCCTGTTGACCAGGCCAAAAAACTTGGTGCAGACGTCATCATTGCAGTCAATATAGACGAGCGTTACCCGCCTGTTGATCTCGATTATTTCCGCAAGATTGGTTCTGTTTCAAAAAGAATGGTTACGCTCCAGCTGCACAACATGGATCACAGACTGGCTGAAGGCGCCGATGTGGTCATTCATCCGGACACCGACGGAATTGGTCTTTTGTCCACGGATCACAAGGACGCGGTGCGCGGTATTGCCAATGGTGAAAAGGCAGCCGAGGAAGCTATGGATAAAATCAAAAATGTCCTCAAATCAAAAGGTATCGAAGTAAATTAGTGCCTAAGAAACCGGACGATTCAGATATCGAACAGGCTAAAAAAAGCCTCCAGGAAAGAGCGATTGACAAGGTCAAAGGCCTGAACACGCCTGAGACTCAGGGTGCGATCAAATTCATCCTGCACCAGGCAAAAGAAATTATGACCAAGCCGCAAGAGTTTTTTCAAGCGGCTCTTTCTGGTGACAATAGTGCCGATGCTCGCTTTTTCTTGCTGGCAACTCTTGTCGGTTCTAGCTTGATAGCAGGCATCACCAGTATGAATTTGTTTTATTCGATCAAATTCGGTGTGGTCTATTTTATCTCGACTTATGCCACCGCATTTTTGACCTGGTGGCTTTTCATGCAGTTGGGCAGCCCCAAAAAATTCAGTGAGAATTTTATTGTGATTGCATACAGTCAGGCGGTTTTGTTTATAGCCGGTGTGCAAATGGGGCCGGTTGCTTATCTTACTTTTATTGGCAGTCTGGCTTTTGGCGTTTATTTGCAATTGCAGGGCATGCAGCTGGTTCATGCCCTTGAGCGCAATACTATTATCATTGTGCTGAGCGTAATCGGTGTGGTGCTTGCTGCAATCAGATTTTTCCTGCTCTTAATCTAGATTATGCCGCTGCTTGAAATAAAAAACTTGCAGACTGTTTTTCATACAGAAGAAGGCGCCGTGCAGGCGGTAAACGGTGTGGACCTGTCTATTGAAAGCGGGCAGGTTCTGGGAGTGGTGGGAGAATCAGGTTGCGGCAAGTCAATCACTTCTTTGTCGGTATTGCGCCTGGTGCCAAATCCGGGTCGCATCACAGGCGGTGAAATTCTTTTTGAAGGAAAAGATATTTTAAAACTGAGCGAAAAAGAAATGCAGGGCATAAGAGGAAAAAAAATTGCCTATATCCCGCAAGACCCGATGATGTCTCTCAACCCTGTTTATACAGTATGCGCCCAGATAGTCGAGACTAT
>CAZEQP010000024.1:0-13518 GCA_964514345.1 uncultured Candidatus Obscuribacterales bacterium | reverse complement strand
AGTCTCAATAGGTAAGCACTTCCGGTGCTTGCCTATTTGCCATTGACTGACTTACCATTGACGAAAAGCTCTTTTTTGGTATAAAGACCATTAGGAGGTCCCGGCTCTTGAATAAAGGATTGATTATTATCTGCCTGGTGCTGGCTTTAGGTGCGGTGGGTTACTACTTTTGGGCTCAGCAAAACGCCAAAGACTCCGAAATAACGGGGATCCAGAAAGACTGGTGGGACGACCCCAATTCTCTTGAAGCAAAATGGGCATCTCAATTCGATTCCAAGCCTCCTTTGCCGGAAGAAAAGAAAAAAGAAATTCCATGGGAAGAGCAAATTTCGGATCATTATGAAGACATGAGAAATCTTCAAAAAAGCCAAATTGAAAGAGCCCCAAAGATGATTCGAAAAATCGGCAGGCTTAAGGAGCAACTTAAAACTGTGAAAGACCCTTTTGAAAAAAGAGATATTGAAATTAAGATTGAAAAAAGAGTCAGACGTCTGCAAGAGATGAAAGAAGACGACGAATTCATGCGACTGCTCATGGGAACCGACGGACAACCAGAGAAAACCAAATGAACCGGTGTAAAAATTATTTGGCCTTTGCATTTTGCCTTCAAATCGGGCTCTTCAATGCAGCACTTGCATCGGCACCGGATTTTTTGACCGCCGGCATCAATGAGTATTACAAAGGACACTACACACTTGCCCGGGCTCAACTTGAAGAAGCTGTAGCCAGAGATCCTAAAAACCAGAAAGCGCATTACTTTCTTGCCCTCACTCTGTCTCAGTTGCATGATAACAAAGCTGCAATAGACGAATATCAAAAATGTCATAACCTAAATCCTGACTCTGAATGTGGTATCAAAGCTAAAAAAGGCCTTGAACATCACCAGGCAGCCCAGAACAACAATATCCAGCGCACATATAAAGCTATTCACAAAGACAGAGTCAATACTTCAGTCGACAGAATAGAAACACAAATAGAAAAGGAATTACGCGAAAGCGAAGAAGCAAACAAAAAGCTGGCTAAAAAGAAAATGGAAGAGGCTGAAAAAGAAACACAGCGTATTCAAGAACAAGCTGAACAAGAAATCAATTCATTGCCTCGCCTGCGCCGCAACGGCTACTGGAGAGCACAAATGCGTCAGCAAATTCAGGAACAAAGCAAACAGCGCATAGAAGATCTGAAAAAAAGGGTCAAAGAACAGGTGGAACAGCTTGACAAAGACATAGCTTCAAGAAAAGAATCAATGCAAAGTATGGCTGAAGGTCTGCACGGCGGGCTGAACAGTAAAAAAACAAAAGGCACCAGTCTGAGACCGGAAGGAACAAGCGTTCATGTGCGAAACTATGAACACAAATAATTTCAAATTTGACAAGAGCCAAGCTCTTGCATAGAAACTTGTATCTCGTAATCTTCAGCTTTGAAAGATTCTTTTCTTTTTTGAGAATCCAGTTTCAATTGAATCTCATCTCTGATTTTAATCAGTGTTTCATTTGAATAAGCCACTCGCCCCAGTGATCCTCTACAGGTGTCGAAACCGCCAGCATGCGGTTGCAGTTGTTCCAGAAAAATGATCCAGCGCGAGCCAATTTCAGGCATATCCTTTTTATTAAACTGCCATTGAGACGGGGCGACTTCACTTATATTTTCAGAACGAACAAAACGGATTGGCAGCCTGGTCTTGCAACAACCTTTGCCGATAAGTATCTGCACCAGTTTAAAACTGGCGTGCGGCGGATATGACTTAACCGAGTCCTGGTCGTATCCGTCGTAATAAGCCAGGGCTATGAAATTTGACTTCGATACCAGCTCTTTTATTTCTGAATCGCTCTGTGCAAATACAGGCGACAAAAGATTCAAGATGAAAACTGCGGCAATGGCTGGGACAATCATTTTCATACCTTTTATTTAGCGAATGAAGGTTAAAGCGACGTTTAGATGAAAAAGCCGTTTTGTAGTAACATTACCTGACGGCTTGACCGCCACCTCGGAGACATCAGATGCCCAAAACCAGAATACAGACCGTTTTATCCTTACTTATCGCCGCCAGCGTCACTTTGCTATCCTTAAATGCTTGCAAAGCCGACACACCAGGCGCACAGTCCAGTAATTCATCCGGCTCAGAAAGTGCCGACGGAGCACCTGAAGCTAAGGCAGCTTCCAGCTCTACCAAGCCGTTTAAACATACCGAACCGGACGTTGCCATAGAATATCCGGGAAACTGGACTATAGTGGAAGTAAAAGCACCCTTTCTTTTCAAGATGCGCGACCCCAGCGGAAGAGCAAATATAAACGGATCTTTTGAGCCTGTTCCGGCCGATATGACACACGTTGCATTTGCCAAAGCGGTGGAAGACCTTTATGGCACCAGACCGGAAATGCATTACAAAAAAATATCAGAGGAAGAAATCACCGTAAGCGGTATCAAAGCAATTAAAAGACTGCACACTTTGGGTGAAGAAGATAAACCGGCCAAACAAATGTCTGTCTATTTCACCAGAGACAGCGTAGGCTATTCGGTTAACTGCACAACACTGCCTGCATGGTATACCCAGTTCGAGCCGATTTTCAATAAAGTAATTGAATCGGTCAAACTATAAATAGTGGAGTCTCTGAATGAAAAATTGTAAGAAAACTTTTTTGCTGGTCGCTCTGGCAATATCATTCAATCTCAATTCAAATATAGCTCTGGCTCAAGATAACAAAACAAAAGCTGAAGCTACAACCGAAACAGTCTTACCTCAAAATGTAGCCAGAGATGCTCTTGCATCAATGAAAACTTATGAGAATAAGCAGATACCTTTTTCATTTGTATATCCTTCCAACTGGAAAGCCACAGAAGGCGCTCCTCCCACATTTTTGAAATTAATGGAACCCAATAGTGTTGCAAGCGTTGGTGTGACAATCGAGCCGACACCGCCTGGAGGCACATCCAAAGGGTATTCCGATGTTATAGAGAAATTTCTCAGTCAGGATGATAAGAATTACAAGAAACTCTCAGAAGAAGAAATCACTGTTAGCGGTATCAAAGCAATCAAAAAACTGCAAACAATGGGGCAGGGAAATGCAAAGCAAATTGGGGTTTATGCCGTTAAAAGCGACAATTCTATTGCGGTTCATTTTACTTGTTTGAACGGTCTTTACTCTGAGCTTGAACCAGTGTTCAACAAAATGATTGAGTCGATAAAAATAGGCGATGGGAAAGTGACAATGGCTCCTGCTCAAGCAGGTCCATCCGTTTCGCCTAAAAGCGTGGCAGAGGCATCGCTTGCTTCTACCAAAGACTATAAGTCTAAAGACACAGGCTTTTCATTCGCTTATCCTTCAAACTGGGAAATGAATGAAGGAACGCCTCCGAATATTTTTTCACTGTCGGAACCGCATAGAGTGTCCAACGTTCGTCTTTCTGTAGAACCGGCGCCTCAAGACTCTACTTCCAAAATGTATGCTGATGCATGCTTAAAATATGCAACCGCAGAAGATCCCGACTTACTCAAAGTGCTAACTGAAGAAGAAATCTCTTTAGGCGGCGCTAAAGTAGTTAAACGAGTGTTTGCCAGAAAAGGTGAAGAGGTCAAACAAATCGGTATCTATTATGTGAAAGACCAGAAAGCGCACGCTTTACACTTTGCCTGCATGAACGATTATTTCAAAGATCTGGAGCCGGTCTTTAACAAAATGATCGAGACTACAAAGTTTTAGTTTTGATCTTTTCTCGCTTTCTTTTCTCCACCACAGAACGGCGAACAATATAACTGACTTCATCCTGTCCGGCTATGTTTGATATTCCGGAGCGTATTATGTTGGCAAAATGCTCAAATGGAACATAATGCAGTACCCGCAGAAATTCAAGACTTCTGGGTTCTGCAATTTTTCTGTAATCTATAAATTCTATACCTGTGAGATCCGCACCACCTGTGCCCAGTTTGTCCGTTTCTTTCAGACCCAATAAATCGTTTGCTGCCGAAATTTTAAGCACTCTGTCTTTAGGATTGTGAAATACAGCCACATATTTTGCTTTCTTTTTCAGATTGCCGGCTACTTCAGTAAACAGATCTTTGTCTACATCAGGTGCCAGAAAATACACTCTCTGATAAGTCTCCTCTGCATACGAATTTAGATATTTAGCCATCAATCTATTTCCCAGACTGTGTGCCACCAGATTTATTGAAACATCAGGCGGCAAATTTGCTCTGAGATTTTTCAAAAAACTTTTCAAATCGGCTATCACTTGAGGTTCGTCGATCATTTTTCTATCATCCAGATAAAGAGCGCGCAAACGTTTTCGTCCCCAGAAACGAATAAATTTCATTCCTGCCGTACCTTTGGATGGCCAGGTAAAACTTACAACCGGAGCTTCCAGATTGGCAGAAAGAATGCCACCTGAATAAAGAGAGTTATTTCCGCTTGAAGCAAAGCCGTGAATATAAACGTAGACTGACTTACTCTGTTTGGCAGCATTATTCAGTTTGTCGTACATGTCATCGCAGTCTTTTACATCAATCAAGACTTTCTGCGGCTCAGGTTCAGCCACATATCCGCGTATTTCGATATATGGTTCCATAGTTGAGCTTTTCTGGTCGATGGTGCAGCCGAGTTTCTGCAGATCCTCAGTCAAGCTGTCCTTGCCCTCGCCTTCAAAACGTTTTTGCATAGGCACCATAACGGTGGCACAACCTGTTTTAAGACTTGAGAGCCTGTGACCCACTTCTTCTTTATTTGAAGTAATCTTTTCTCTATCTGTGGCATAAAACACCGGCACCTTCAAAACAGGCGGACCAGAATCCTTCGGTTCAAAAGCATGGGCAGGAAAAGAGGGTGTGAGAAAATTTCCGCCCAAGAAATATCCGCTTAGAATAAGGGTCAAAATCGGTCTCATCGACACAAGCCTCATTTAATAATGGTTTTGCCCCTTATTTAGCACTCCGCTTGAAAATCCAGGCTTCAGCGGTTGCCAATAAGCCACAAATTCTGACCTGGGTTTAACTTGAACTCTTTTTAAAACGCGATCCTTAATATGCAATCCTGGTGGATCATTACATTAATGAACGACCGCTTCCAGACGATCATCGTAGGTGGGGGCTCTGCCGGCTGTGTTCTAGCCAACAGACTCTCGCAAGATCCCCAGCATAAAGTGCTTGTGCTTGAAGCCGGGCGCCCCGATTACTGGTGGGACATTTTTATACATATGCCTGCCGGGCTGATGATCCCGTCCGGAAATAAGTTCTACGACTGGTGTTACAAGTCAGAACCCGAACCTTTTATGAACGGTCGTCGCATCGCACATGCCCGCGGCAAAGTGCTGGGCGGGTCCAGTTCTATAAACGGCATGATTTTTATCCGGGGCAATGCTTTAGATTTTGAAAAATGGGCCAAAGACCCCGGTATGCAAAGCTGGGACTATGCGCATTGTCTGCCTTATTTCATGAAATCAGAAAACAGGCAAGCAGGAGCTGACGCCTATCACAGCACGGACGGACCATTAAATCTGGAAGCCGGTCCATGCACCAATCCACTATTTCAAGCGTTTTTCAAAGCAGCTAAAGAAGCCGGATTTCCGCTTACCAAAGACGTGAACGGTGAGCAGCAAGAAGGCTTCGGCGTTTTTGATCGAAATATAAAACGAGGCCGCCGTCACTCGGCTTCTGTTGCTTATCTCAATCCCATAAAAGGGAAAAGAAAAAATCTCACTATTCAATGCAAAGCACTGGTGCACAAAATCATTTTTGACGGAAAAAAAGCATGTGGTGTCGAATATGAAACCAATGGCAAAATACATGCCGTCATGGCCGATGAAATTATTTTGTGCGGTGGAGCCATCAATTCACCTCAGTTATTGCAATTATCGGGAATCGGAAATAAAACCGAACTTGAAAGTTTAGGCATTCCTGTTGTGCATGATTTGCCCGGAGTGGGCGAAAACCTGCAAGATCATCTTGAAGTTTATGTCCAATACAACTGCAAAAAACCTGTCAGCATGCTACCTGCCATGCAGTGGTGGCGCGCCCCCTGGATCGGCTTCCAGTGGCTATTCATGCGCAAAGGTCCGGCAGCTACCAATCATTTTGAAGCAGGCGGTTTTATCCGCTCCAATGACATAGTCGAATATCCTAATCTTCAGTTTCACTTCCTGCCTCTAGCCGTTCGCTATGACGGAACCAAACCGGCATCCGGTCATGGCTATCAAGTCCACATAGGACCAATGAACACAGATGTGCGCGGATCTATCAAAATAAAGTCGCGTGATCCAAAAGAACATCCGGCTTTGCGATTTAATTATCTATCGACACCTAATGACAGAAAAGAATGGGTTGAAGCAATAAGACTCGCCCGCAAGATTCTGAACCAACCGGCAATGGATGAATTTAACGCAGGTGAAATGTCACCTGGAAAATCTGTTGAAACTGACGAAGAAATTTTAAACTGGATCAGCAAAGACTCTGAAACAGCACTGCATCCATCATGTACTTGCAAAATGGGCACGGATGAAATGTCAGTGGTAGATCCCGAAACACTGCGCGTTCACGGCGTCCAGGGCTTGAGAGTAGTGGACGCTTCAATCATGCCTCACATTACAAACGGAAACCTTTACGCACCAGTGATGATGATGGCTGAAAAAGCGGCCGACATTATCCTGGGCAATAAACCACTTGCACCAATGCAAGTACCATTTTACAAACACAGGAAACCAGTTGCCACATCACGTTCTTGAGGATCTGAATTAATGTTAGACAGCATGGTTTTGGCATCAATGTTTTTATGGGGAAGCTCAGGCATCTTCGACAAAAAAGCCCTCATGCACACAACACCTGCCGGTCAGCTCATCGCCGTTTATTGCTTCTCTCCGCTTATCGCGATATTGCTTGCAGTCTTGTGTTATTACAATGTGCCGGACTGGCATTTGACCCCTCATTTGATGGTCAATTCTTTTCTTGCTTCACTTGGTTATATCATCGCCACTCTGGCTTATCTTGTAGCCATGACCAAAGGAGAAGCCAGTCTTATAATCGGTGCCACATCAAGCTATCCGCTTGTGGCGCAGATTCTGGCTAATCTGATTTTAAAAGAACCGATTATTCCTGAGCGTATGATCGGCTGTTTAATTATAGTTCTGGGCATTATCGCTATCGGTTCATCCGGTTTTTCAGTCACAAAAACAATCAAGCAACTTTTCTCGTCGATAAAAACTGAAACTTCGCCAGATTCAGTCAAATCTGCCGCAGACAAAAGATCAGTCATGATCTGCCTGGTTGGAATTTTTATCGCAATTACAGGTTGGGCGGTCAGAGGCATTTTTGACAAAATAGCCACCGACGGCTCGCACCCGCTTGAAGTGAATCTAGCAAAATATATTTTTGATACCACTTTAGGTGTGCTTGCAGTGCTCTGGTTTTATTTCCGCAAAGTAGATCTTCAAATCAAAAAACCATCTCTCTGGCCCTGGGCAAGCGGCTCAGCTATTTGTCTAGCTGGAGGCAGCGCCACTTATTATGTGGCTATGGCACAGGCTCAGGCATCCTATGTAATTGCAATCACAGGATGTTATCCGCTTGTGATGTATTTACTTGCTTTGGTTTTCTTGAAAGAAAAATTCAATATCATGCGCGCTCTGGGAATTGCATTGATCGCAGTAGGCGGAGTTCTGACTCAGAGCACGGCAGGCGGTTAAGATTCAGTAGGCGAAAATGGTTTCTGAATTTGAAAACACACGTCCCCTATAAATTCATTTCCAAACATTTGAAATCAAAGAAAAAGAGCAAGGAACTTTATGCAACTTTTCTGTGCTTAATGCTTGAAGAGGCAGAAAATATTTTTGGTCCCAAAATCGAGCCGTACCCATATATGTTCACTGGCATTAATTTCGAGTCCGATAGACCTTGGACCAGATACGGGTGCGAGGGAAAAGAAGACAGTCTACAAACAAAATACATTTTTATTCAGCTGAGTAAAAATGCCATGCATGATAGTCCATTAGCAATTTGGCAACTAGCACACGAATGTGTTCATCTGCTTTCACCAGACTACAAACACAAATCGACAATTTTGGAAGAGGGTATGGCTACATGGTATCAGAGACGTTGGGTTGAAAATTGTTCCGACATTTTTCCACAACGATTTAAAACCAAAACCTACGGAATTAGTCCAAAATACGCTGAATATCTCGAAGCCTACGGTTTAGTAGATCAATTGCTTTCTGTTGATGAAACTAGTGTTAAGCGCATTCGAGAAATCGAACCCAGAATAAGAAACTTAAGTTCTGAGATTATTGTAAAAGCAGCGCCGTGGATTAATAGAGAGACTGCCAAAAAGCTTGTCAAAACCTTCTCTGCAAGATAAATACAAGATTTTGCTATCGCAAATATCGAAAAGGTGTCGCTGGGTCATGCTCTTTTATAGCCGGACGATCAAATTTAAAATCGGCTACATGACTTTGGGTCTTTCCACTGGTAGCAAGCTCGCTAAGTATCTTCCCGATCAAAGATGCCAACTTGAATGCGTGTCCGGCGCCGACAGCCACATACACATTTTTGTGATAAGGGACAGTGTCAATCACAAAATCACGATCTGGCGGCAAAGTGTACAAACAAGTCTTACTATATAGAAGAGGTCCCAGCGCATCAGGTAGATGTTTTTGCAAAAAGCCTTCCACTCTATTGAGCATGTCTTGATCCGGATCAAATGTTCTTGTGTCTACAGTCACTTGTTTGCCGCCTAAGTCTTCGGTGACTTTTACTGCGTTTTCACCGAATACAGGAAATCCGTAAAATTGAGGCTCATCCATCCAGATCCAGCAGGGAATCTTGCCTAATGCAAAATCAGCAGTTTTAGGCGAATTGTAATAAGTCACTTGTTCTTGAGTGACAGTAAGAGGCAATTGAATCTCTGGATTAAGTTTTGCCAGCAATTTATTAGTCCAGGCGTCGGCGCACATGATCAATTTGCGGCATCGATACGACTGTGGATTGGCACCGCCTGTGATTACTTCAATTTCACCGCCATGGTCTTTTATATCCACAACTTCTGTATTGTCTAAAATTGTGGCGCCATTTTTTCTAGCCAGATTTACATGCGCTTCATTGCCCTTCATGGCGGCGACAAGACCGCCTGTTTCAAGATAAAGTCCGCGTGTGCCTTCGTCTAGTTTGAACTGAGTCCAGCGTTTCATTATTTCGCGATCGTCCAATACTTCATGCTCTATTTGGCAATGTTTCAACGCAGAAATATAATCATCCAAAGGTTGCACACTGCCTGGTGGTTCTAAATCAAGTCCGCCTGTGGGCACCACTAATTGTTCATTTGCTTCATCAGCTACAACTGCCCAGGCTTGATAGGCTTGCTGAGCCAGTTTGACATATTCAGGTGATTGATACGACAGTCTGATAATGCGCGAGAAGTCGTGTGAAGCTCCACGCACATGTCCAAGCTCGTATTGCTCAAGTCCTAAAACACTTTCAGAGGATCGCGAGAGCCAGTATGCCGTGCCTCTTCCCAGAGCGCCAATGCCTATGACTATATATTCAAATTCTGTTTTCATTTTTTCAGTCTTTCTTTAGCTCAGGAATACGCTCACCCAGATAACGTCGCATATCAAGACTCTGGTCTTCCATGGGAGCGTAAAATCCGTAATCGAAAACACGTGAGTTCATGCCCTTTTGCACACTTTCACAAATGCCCCAGTCTTGTTTATTGATCAAATCCCAGAAATCTACTGCATCCATAGGATTAAAAGTGGATTTGTTTATCTCATCCGGGTGAAACAGAAAATCTACCACCACAGTGGTGCGACCTGGTGCTTGAGGCAAAAGCATAAATACAGCCACATGCTCGGCAGATAAACTCATGAGCATATTGGGATAAATCAATTCGCCTTTGTGGCGTATTTCTTCTTCCGGGGATAGACCGGGAAATGGCTTGCGGTCTGTGCGTCCGTCAAAAGTAAATGTGAATGTTCCTTCTGCTTGCGGGACGCCATTGTCCCAGTCTAGTTCGTTGCCGCCTTTTTGTTTGAAGGCAGGGACTATTTTGCAAAGTTCAGGATGAACGCCACCACAGTGGTAGCACTCGTTATAATTTTCAGCCAATACTTTCCAGTTGGCGCCTACTTCGTAGACAAGACGTTTTGCCACACGCAAGTCTTTTAGCGGGTATCTTTTGACACGCTCGGTCATGGGACCGAGTTGTTTCATCAGCGTGTGACCTTTTTCCTGGGCTTCTTGCGGGCTCAGATTCAAAAAGATGAAACCACCCCAGGTGTCTACACCGACAGGGTAAAGCGGAAATTCTTCTTTGTAGAAATTATCTTCTTCGCCAAGCCAGGGGGCGTTCAATACTGAGCCGTCATAGTCATAATTCCAGGCGTGATAAGGACAGGCAATCACACCCTTAAATTTATCGGTGCATGCAAGTTTATCTGAGTTTACTAGAGTGGATTTTGGATCACATTGACTCAAGCGGCTGCCACGATGACGGCAAACATTGTAGTGAGCGGATAATCCGCCTTCTTTGTTGCGCACAACAATAATGGATTCGCCCGCAACATCGAAAAGTAAATAATCGCCCGGCTCTTTGAGGGCTTCTTCCCGACCGACAAGAAACCATTCTTTGTAGAAGAGGTTTTCGCGTTCACTCTGGAAGAAAGCGTCGTCCACGTAAGCTTTACGCGGCAAACTGCGTTCCAGTGACGACCGAATTTGAGTTGCGCTTGACATACCAGTGCCCCCGCCAAGACTTTGTACAATAAGCTTGAATGGTACCAGAATTGCCTGATTTATGGATTTGAATAATTTATTTTTGGGGACTTTGCGGTGCTAAATTACGCAAGCTGGTGCCTGTATAAACACCTTCTTTGGGATAACCCAAATTTCGCACTGTTTTTTCCCACATTTGTCTTATTTTGCTTTCTTTGATGTCGGCAATATTCATGCGGATTATGCTGATTTTGACCGGTTGTCCGTCACGCAACATGGTGACTTCAACAGGATCTCCGGCTTGAGCCAACCTTATTTGAATTTGTCTGACATTGGGGTGAGCGCGGGCTTGATCGTTATCTTCTATTTCGTCTACCATCCGGTCGCCCACACGAATACCGGCTTTTTCAGCTGGTGAGTCTTTGTAGACTCGCGTCACCACGGCGATTTTTTGAAAATATTGTCTGTGACATTCATAGCCGGCGCATCCCACTCCCAGCGCTCTGTATTCATCAGCCGATAGTTTGTATCCTTCAGACAATTTTTGGGCGGCGATTCTAAATAAGTTGTCGTCCTGCGCTTCTTGTTCAGTTTGTATAGAGTGCTTTTTAGCTTCACCGAAAAGCATTTTGCGATAATCTGAAGTCGAAGTATCAGCTTGAGCCGGTAATGCCAGAAGTAAAATCAATAAAGCAGTTTGAAAAAATTTGCCCATATTGCAACTATAGCAGGCCTGTCGAAGTTTTCGAGCTTTTTTGCTAGTCTTATGAGTGTATCCGGACACCTTGTAAAGAGCAACCAGACTGAGGACAGACATGCCCGCCAAATTCATACGCACAACTTCCAGTATCTTTTGTTTAGCCTCGATATTATTAGGCTCACCTGCTTTTGCCAGCGGAGAAGAAGCTGCCATTTTTAAACAAGTGGAAGACCTGGTGAAAAAAACATATCCGCATGCAAAATTCACCCACACTGAAAACAAATTGCATTTTGAATCCAAAATCAAAACTTTCGCCGGCTATTACAACAGAGACAAAGTGCTTGCTCCCGATTCGGGCGGTATCATGGGTGACATCAGTATTGAAGCCGGTGAATATGCAGGCAAGGATAAAAACATAATTTCAGTCGAGCAAAACGAAGGCGTGATGGCCACTCTCAAGCTTGCACCTTATTGCAAGAGCACTAACAGTCATTTACTTGCTCAATTGTATTTTCCGCATGATATTACTTACGAGTTCAAAGACCACTTACTGAACATCATCAAAAGTTTCGGCTCACATGATCATCCTGTTTCGGGGACTATTCAATCGAAAGAACAGCTGCATAAGGCAGCCGCCGACGAAAGTCAGAAAGATGTGTCCAACTGGGTAGAAACTTCCACTTTTGCAGAGCAGATTGAACTGGCTCAAAGCGATATGAAACGTCATAATTACGAAGGGGCAAGAAGACATTTCCGGGCAGCCTCTCTTATCGATCCGGGCAAAACAGACTTCTATCCTCACTATTATGAAGCGTGCGTGAAAACCTTTTACTGGCCTGAAGCTGAAACAGTGGCAGAAAAGCTGGTTAAATCTTCACCTGAAAACGAAAAACAATTTATCGAAAAATACGCTCAGACCCTGATTTCAAACCATAATACTGACAAGGCAATTGTTACTCTGGAGAGAGCTTTGCAATTGTCCTCCGACTCACGCCAGAAAACCAGGCTGTATCACGCCCTTTTGCAACTGGCCATAAATAAACACGACAGCAAAATGATTGAATCCACTTGTGAAGAGTTGTTGAAAGTCTCACCGGATGAAGAAGATGTCCGCACCAGACTGGAAGAAGTGCGCAAGAAAAAGAAATCGTAATTTTGGCTATAATTATTGACCCCCACACGAGGATGCAAAGATGCCTACAGTTTTTGACGAAAAATTAGAAAGCCTGGAAAAATCGTTTCGTACACAGTCTTTTCCGCAATTCGGCGAAGTGCGCGAAGCATCCGCATTTGTAGTGGACACTCTTGACATAGCCTGGTCGGCAGCAAAGTCCATTTTCGGAGAAAAAGCCACTCCTGATCATGCTCTTGAAATTTATGACCGTATGATTTTGCGTCTTGAAGCTGTACAGGCTCAAGATTCAGATGAAGAAGAATACGAAGACGACGAAGAATACGAAGACGAATAATTACTTCTTCTTTTTCTTGTCCTGAGCAATCTTATCTAATAAAACGGCACTGGCAGCCAGTTCAAATCCATGGTCTGAGGCTCTGACAGTTTTCAGATAATTTTCCAGCCTGGGTCTGGCTTGTTTTCTATCGCCGTCTACAAAATATTTCACACCGACCCAGAATTCTGAATGGGGCCAGATTTCTTTGAGGAATTTTTCTTCGCTGTTTTCGCCTTTCAGATATCTTGTGACCAGGTCAGGATTCCAGCTGCAAATAGTGGTATTGATTTTCCCATCTACAGGCTCGGGCAAGGGTGTCTTTTTGCCCAGAAGCTGATCATTGAGCCATGAGTTAAGTGGCAGCATTTTTTCTTGAATCTCACAATTCAAGTGTCTGTTTTTTTTGTCCCCAGAAAGAATAGAAAGCATTTCTTTTCTGTCCTGCTCAAAATCTCCTTTGCCAAGATTGAGTCCCATACTGTAAGAAAGAACCATAGCCCAGTTTTCTTTATTTAAGTCGCGAGCAGGAATCTGGCGTCTGGTGGCGCCGTCAACTGAATTTTTCAATGACGACAAAATAGAAAATGACCGATCAACTATTTTGCGCGCAGACACCAGATCTCTTTTTTTGAGATTGGAACTTATCGCTTCACTTGCTGCATAGTCATTGAATCTGTATTCA
>CAZEQP010000023.1:0-13680 GCA_964514345.1 uncultured Candidatus Obscuribacterales bacterium | reverse complement strand
GTCAAAACTGACACCCACTTCTCTGGCTATTTGAGCCATGGCGCCGGCATGTGTGTGCACCGTTCCTTTCGGCTTGCCTGTGGTGCCTGAAGTGTACAAATACATGGATGGATGTTCGGCTTCTAAATCTGTGTTTGTTTTTGCTTCAGGTAAATCTTTGATGGCTTCGTCAAGCCAGATGTCGCGCCCTTCGCTCCAGGCAATTTCATTGCCGCAATGTTTCATCACTACGATATTTTTCAGGTTGGGCAGTGATTTGGCGGCTTCATCGGCGTCCTTTTTCACTTGCACCAGTTTGCCCCGGCGCATTCCTCCGTCTGTGGTGATGAGCACTTTGGCGTCACAGTCTTCTAGTCTTGCAGCCAGGGCTTCAAATCCATAACCGCTGAACACAGGCACTGCCACGGCACCAATTTTGAAACAGGCAAACAGAGCTGCCACCACCTCAGGCACCATTGGCATAAAAATACCGACTGCATCTCCCGGTTTCACTCCCAGGTTTAAAAACAATGTAGACATTTTGGAAACAAGACTGCTCAACTCGGCATAAGTAAACTCGCGTACTTTGCCGTCCTCGCCTTCCCAGATAAGAGCTTTGTGATTGGGTCCTGAAGCCTTTCTTGAACCTTCAGATTTTCCTTCTTGCAAATGAAAATCAAGAATATTGTCAATGATATTGAGTTTGCCACCAACGAACCATTTGGTCCACTCAAAACCTTTAGATGAGTCCATCAGTTTGGTGTAAGGCTTCGACCACTGGAAGCCCATATATTTGAGAGATTCCTCCCAGAACCAGTCTGTGTCTTTAGTTGATTTGTCGATTAATTCCTGCCAGGTAGCAATTTTTTGCTTCTTCATGAAATCCGAAACACGACACTCAAGATACTTTCCTTCCGGCTTCCAAATTACTTGGCCCTGAGTCTCGGGTTTGGTTTTTGTTGTCATGATTTGCTTATGCTTACCTCATATGGAAATGTAGTAATGGCCGGCATCTCGTTTACTTTCGTTTTGGTGCAAACTTGATCCAGAAAATATTTGTGTATCCTGAGATCGCCGGTGATTTCAGGGTGGAAAGTGGTGACGAATAATTTGCCCTGGCGTGCCATAACCGGCTGACCATCAAATTCGGCCAGAACCTGGACATTGTCCTTAACCGACACTATCGATGGTGCGCGTAAAAATATTCCTGGAAAAGGTTCAGTATTGTCCTGTCCCATATTCAATGCAGAAATATCAAGATCGGCTTCAAAGCTGGCTCTTTGTGGACCATAAGCGTTACGCCTGACAGAAATATCCATCAAGTTCAAACGGCTTTGATTCGAGCCTTCGATGTCTTTAGCCAGAAATATGGTTCCCATACAGGTCCCATAAATAGGCAATTTGCCCGAGGCGCCCAGTCTTGTGATTTCAGAATAAAGCTCACCTGCTATTTCGCGTGTGAGTTTGTCGATACAGGTGGACTCGCCGCCCGGAATAATAAGACCATCTAGCAAAGACAGCTGTTCTTTAAAACGTATTTCAAGCGAACGCGCACCCAGTTTTTCAACCGTCTGACGGTGTTCGATAAATGCTCCTTGCAGAGCCAGAACGCCAATGAGCATGCTCTCTCTCATATTGGCAATTACCAGCCTCGTTGAGCTAGAGTCTCGTTGGGTCCAAGTGATTGTACTGTGCGTCCGACCATGGGCTCGCCCAGATTTTTGCTTACTTCAGCCAGAATTTCAGGATTGTTGAAATAGGTGGTAGCTTTAACAATGGCTTCGGCTCTCTTTTGCGGATTTCCAGATTTGAATATTCCGGAGCCGACAAACACACCGTCCACACCCATCTGCATGAGCAGTGCTGCGTCAGCCGGAGTGGCAATGCCGCCTGCCGCAAAATTGACCACAGGCAATTTGCCTTCCGCTTTTACTTGTTTCACCAGTTCGTAAGGAGCGCCTATCTCTTTGGCATAAGTCATAAGTTCTTCATCAGGCATGATGGTCAATTTTTTGATGGCACCAAGAATGGCTCTAGCGTGACGCACAGCCTCAACCACATCTCCTGTTCCGGCTTCACCTTTGGTGCGCATCATGGCTGCACCTTCGCCTATGCGTCGAAGCGCCTCGCCCAGATTTCTAGCTCCGCACACGAAAGGAATGGTGAATTTGGATTTGTCTACGTGATACTCTTCATCAGCCGGTGTCAGCACTTCACTTTCGTCAATGCAGTCGACACCCAGAGTTTCAAGAATCTGTGCTTCCACAAAATGTCCGATGCGACATTTTGCCATAACCGGAATCGAAACAGATTCGACAATAGCAGCTACCAGAGCCGGGTCGCTCATACGAGCCACTCCACCGTCGGCTCTTATATCGGCAGGGACTCTTTCTAAGGCCATGACTGCGACGGCGCCTGCAGCTTCAGCAATTTTGGCTTGCTCGGCTGTGACCACATCCATGATAACGCCGCCTTTGAGCATCTGGGGCAGACCGCGCTTGACGGCTTGTGTCCCTGTTTTCACATTACGGCTTTCTTTCACTTGCGTAGGCATCTTAAAGTCCTCAACTCAAAAGAGATTAATAGCACCAATTACAGTGGCAAAGCCACTATTGCCGGAGCCGTCTCTAGATCTTCGGCTGAAGATCTAGGGAATTGCCCCCAGTCGCAGAACTAGCAGTCCTTCTGACAAGTAGATATTCTAGCAGTACAGCCTCTTTGCCTGCATACAATAAATATAAATGTGCTTAAATTACAGCTAACTTACTGCGCCAACATTTGGTGGTCGCCGACATAGTGCTTTTTCAATTTCGGTTCAAGCACTTCCTGTCCGCCCAGGTAAGGAACCAGAGCAGGCGGGATTTTTACACTTCCGTCAGGCTGCTGGAAGTTCTCAAGAATGGCGGCGAGCGTTCGACCAATAGCCAGACCAGAGCCGTTTATAGTGTGGATGAATCGGCTCTTGCCACCGTCTCTAGGTTTGTACTTGATATTGGCCCGGCGCGCCTGGAAATCTCCGAAATTAGAGCATGAGCTTATTTCGCGATATTTGTTTTGAGCAGGGAACCAGACTTCAAGGTCATAACATTTGCGGGCGCAAAATCCCAGATCTCCGGAGCACAAAAGCACTCTGCGATAGGGGAGATTAAGCCCTTCCAATATAAGTTCGGCGTCGCGAGTCAATTTTTCATGCTCGTCTTCTGAATTTTCGGGAGTGCAAAATTTGACCAGCTCCACTTTATTGAACTGATGCTGTCTTATGTAGCCGCGAGTGTCTTTTCCGGCCGAGCCGGCTTCCCGCCTGAAATTAGGTGTATAAGCGCAGTGCAATATAGGCAATGAATCTTCGTCGAGCACTTCTTCCCGGTAGAGATTGGTCACAGGCACTTCTGCCGTGGGAATCAAATAAAGATCGTCATCGGCGCATTTGTAAAAATCACCCTCGAACTTGGGCAATTGACCTGTACCCACCATACAATCACGATTGACCATAACAGGTGGAAACACTTCCAGATAGCCGCGTTTAGCGTGCGAGTCGAGCATATAATTCATTATTGCCCGCTCAAGACGGGCACCATTAGCCATTAGGACCGTGAAACGCGACTCGGAGATTTTTACACCACGCTCAAAATCAAACACGTTCAATTCGGTTCCAAGCTCATAATGCGGCTTTGGATCAGTTATATTGGGTATTTCACCCCATTTGTGCTTCTCCACATTGTCGTTTTCGTCGGCACCGTTCGGCACGTCGGCTTCAGGTAAATTGGGAATTGACATGAGCAGTTCGGAAACTTTGCTTTCCAGCTCGTCCTTTTCTTTTCCCAGCGTTTCGTAGCGTTCTTTTATAGTTTTGGTTTCAGCTTGAAGTTCAGCTTTCTGCTCCGGGCTTACTTTTCCGGTTTTGAACATTTCTGAGATTTCGTTGCGACGTCTGTTCAGACCTTCCCATTCCGAATTTACAGAACGAAACTTCTCATCTAAAGAAACCAGTTCTTTGATGGAAAAACCTGCATTGCGTCTGGCTAAGGCAGCTTCAACCTGCTCTATATTTTCTCGGATGTGGCGAATATCTAACATTACTTGAACTTTTTTCCTCGTTCACTCGTCTATTTATGTAGGAAGAATTATATAGGCGTTCTATGTTCATTAAAAGGAAGTATGAGCATGTGTTACTGGATGGA
Organism: uncultured Candidatus Obscuribacterales bacterium; assembly: GCA_964514345.1. Lineage (GTDB taxonomy): Bacteria > Cyanobacteriota > Vampirovibrionia > Obscuribacterales > Obscuribacteraceae > Aved-18. Next base: position 9,520 of record CAZEQP010000023.1, on the reverse strand, counting down.
TGAAGAAAATCGCGTTTCTGCAATAGCATGCAGCAAAAAGCGCAAGCGTCTGGGGAAGGCAGGAGAAGAGGCTGTGCGGGTGCATTTAACCCAGAATAACTGGCAAGTACTCGAATCCAACTGGCTTGATGGCAGTCATGCCTTCGAGCTCGATCTGATTGCTCTCGATCCGGAGGGATTTCTGGTTTTTCTGGAGGTGAAAACCCGTGCCCTTCATAACGCGCAAGCTCAGAACCAGTGCCTGGACTCAGTTTTGTCCACCCTCACCAGGACTAAAATAAAAAGAATGCGTCTGGGAGCCAGACACTTTTGTTTGAAAAATCCGCAAATAAGGCACAGGGGTTGGCGTTTCGACCTTGCGGTTGTCAGTTTTTTTACCTACAAGCAAAACGCAACAAATAAATGTTCAATCATTGAGGCAAAACACCACCAGTTGGCACTTTTCCCCAATATTTCCGGCTAAGCAGATTGGGCTTATTTAATTTGGCTGATATTCGTATTTTCCCCAGTGAATCGAGCTAGTGATGGTGTTAATGTATGCCCACATAGCAAAAGCCCCCGGGCACCTTCACGTGGATACTGAAAGAGGATAGAGCAGTGTTAGTCTGGAAAGAAAAATTAGCTGTAAAAGAAGAAAGCAAAAACCTCCAAGTTCTTAATTCAACCCGAGACGGTTTGAATCGCAGAGCCATGGGTCTGATACCATCGGCAATATCGCAGCAACACAGAAAAATATCTGATGCCGGTCAAACTCGTTTTCACCAGATGCTCTACAGTTTAGCCAGCAAACAAAATACTTGTTGCTTAAAAATAATTTGTCCCAGAGAAAAAGCCAGAGCGGCGGTGCTTATTTTCAGAGGAAAAGTTTTAGGTTGCGTTTTTGGACGCAAAGGGATGAGCAAACAACTTTTCGGTCAGGAAGCTTTTACAGAACTCTGTTCAATACTTACATCGTTAGATACGGTTGTGGATACTTACATAATGCCCGAGGCTGTCGCGCTGGCATCAGGTTCGCTTTTCCACGGTAGTGTTTACAATCAACAGATAGGAGTAGATGCTCTTACCGCCTTTCATATGGCATCGTCACATCTTATTCAAACCGAAATGCCCGGCTGTATAGTAGTGAAAAATTCCGCCCACCAGATTGGGGGCTTCATCTATTATTTCGGCGGCACAATTGCCGGTGTATTTTCTTTCAAGAACGGCTGGATGAAGGCTTCTCTCGATTCAGCCGTTGAGCTTGTTCAATTCTGCAAAGATTCCTGCATCAGTGCAAGCAAATTGAATGCACGCAGCGTAGAAGAAGTTGAAGCACTGGCCTTTGAAATGACTGCAATCAGCGAAAATACTGTATTTGACCCGGCTGCTGTTTCCATAAGCCAGATAGACATGCAAGCTCAATCCACGACCAGAGAAATGGTGGCGCCCTCAATACCAGCTTCAGCGGTTGGTCAAGTGCGTGAATGGGAATTGAAAGTTAACCTGGCAACGTTATAAAATAACTGCCTGAAAAGGCGGTTATCATAAACAAACTGATTAAATCTCCAAATACACAGGTGAGACCGTATTCGGCTCTCATCAACTCAATAGACCATTTAGAAATTGGCGGTCTTGATGTTTGTGACCTGGCTAAAGAATTTGGAACGCCGCTCTGGATTATAGATTATCAAACAATTTTTGAGGCGGCAGACAAATGCCGACTGGGACTGGATTCTTATCCGGGTGAAAAATCGATACTTTACGCCGGAAAAGCTTTTTTGTGTCTTGCCATGTGCAAATTGCTCAACACACTGGGACTCGGTCTTGATGTCGTTTCGCTGGGTGAATTGGAAACGGCGGTGGAAGCAAAAGTACCGGCCGACAAAATTTTTCTGCATGGCAATAATAAATCCCGCCAGGAATTGATTCGCGCCCTTGAACTTGGTGATTGCAAAATAGTCATAGACAATTTTTCTGAGCTTGAAACACTGACTGCGCTTGCAAGCGAGTCAGGTAAAAAAGCCAATATATTGTTACGCATCAAGCCCGGTATAGAGCCCCAAACGCATGATCATATCAAGACCGGTCAAGAATCAAGCAAATTCGGAATAAGTGTCAAAGAAACCGGCGAATATTTTGAACACATAAAAAAGAATGCCGAACATCTCAATTTTCTCGGGCTTCATGCTCATATCGGCAGCCAGACCTTCGATCTGAATATGTACGAAGACAGTGTAAAAGTGCTTGCCGCGCTAGCTCGAACAACTAAAAAAACTTTCGCTCTTGATACAAATGTTCTGGATGTAGGCGGGGGGCTGGGAATTGCTTATGTTGAATCAGAAAAGCCACCCGGGCTTTATGAATGGTCGAAAACTCTGGCAACTACAGTGGACAAAATCTTTTCAGAGTTAAGTCTGCCTTTGCCTCATTTGATGCTTGAACCCGGTCGCTCAATCATCGGAACTGCCGGCATAACCATTTATGAGGTCGGTCATGTCAAACGACTGGCTAATAATTCTCTTTGTCTTTCTGTAGACGGCGGAATGGCCGACAATCCGCGCCCATCTACTTATAACGCCATATATACAGCCTCCGTCGCCAATAGGATGTCGCAGACAAGCGCGGAAAAAGTGTCAATTGTGGGCAAGTATTGTGAATCAGGGGATATAATCGTAAAAGACGCCGGTATTACTGCCGGACAGGGTGACCTGATCGCCGTTTTTGGAACAGGAGCGTATAACTACAGCATGTCTTCCAATTACAACCGTACAGGCCGACCAGCTTGCCTTCTTGTGAAAGACGGAAAAGCCGATCTGATTTTAGAGCGTGAAAGCATCAAAGACTTAATAGCTCAGGACCGAGTTCCTGCCTGGCTTGACACTTAAAAGGACAAAGCACAGGCATGGAAGAACTGCTTAAATTACTGCACGAACATAATGGCGAACTGCTGTTTAAGCTGTTCATCCAGGTACTTGCAATCAGTTATTGTATAACCTGGATCTGGCAACGTATTGTCGGAAGCCAGGCAGAACGCCTGGTGAAAGGTGTGCTTGTCCTTGCCGGGATCTGGGGAATCTCTTCGTTATTCGGTTTCACTCTAATCACAAATCTTCTCCACTTGCTCGTTCCAGTAGCGTTCCTGGCCCTGGTAGTAATTTTTCAACCGGAGCTGAGACGCGGTCTGGGTCATTTAGGACGAATGCGCACACTTAAATTCGACTGGTCACTGGCCGATGCCGATCAAGAACGAACAAAACGCAATATTGATCAAGTCATACAAGCGGTGCGCGAACTTTCAAGATCCAAAGAAGGCGCACTCATCGTAATTGAGCCGCTTGAAGGAGAACGTGACTATGTTAGCCCGGGGACTACTCTCAACGCCGACATTTCTGCAACATTATTACTAACCATTTTCTTCACCAAATCTCCTCTGCACGACGGTGCGGTCATTATCCGAGAAGACAAAATAGTGGCGGCGGGAGTCATTCTTCCTATGACCGACGATCCGCAATTGAGTTACCGATACGGCACAAGACATCGAGCCGCCATCGGATTGTCTGAAACTTATGACGGCTTATGCATTGTGGTGTCGGAAGAAACCGGCGCCATCTCAGCTGCAAGCAGAGGTATGCTGGCAAGATACAAAACTGCCGAAGATTTGTATGAACCCATTATGTATTTGTACACGCAAGGCGGTGACTCCAAATCGCATGTGCCTTTGTCCAGCTTTCTGTCTTTGTTCAGCAAAGGAAGAAACACCGAAGAAGTTTCTCCGGAGACCCAGGCTCAGGCAACCTCTTCCGGTCAATACCCAGCCCTGACCCAATCGCAATCTACTTCTTCGGGTCAATATCCTGCGATTTCTCAATCTCAATCTCAATCTCAATCTCAGTCTCAGTCTCAAATAGGCACTATAAGTACTACTCAGGCGCAAACAGTTTCGGAAAAATTGCCTCCGCCCGAAAAAACAAAGTCCAGTGACAGCACTGCCCATGATGGCACAAGCGCCAAGCTGGTAACAGAGTAAGCAAAACAAAAGAGATCGCTCTAAGCCCTGCATTATGTGCGACGCACATAGTACATTGTACATTGTACATAATATATAGCACTCAGTGCTTTGTGCTTTGGTGCCAAATTTAGCGGCAGGAGCACGGAGTGTTCAAGAACGAGGGTAGAGAGAGACCTTGTCCTTTTTTTTTGACAAGTGACAAGTGACAGGTGACAAGTGACAAGTGACAGGTGACAAATTTTTAGGACAGCTCAGCTACAATACGCTCAGCGGCGGAGCGTCTATTCAAAGCTCTGGTAATAGGTCGTCCAATTACTATGTATGTAGAGCCCTGGGCAATTGCTTGCGCAGGCGTAAGAACACGTTTTTGATCGTCGGCAGCCAGTTCGGGCCAATCTGGACGAATACCGGGAGTGACAATTATAAATTCATCACCGCAAGCTTTGCGAATGAGCGGCACTTCTTGAGGCGATGCAACCACTCCATCAAGACCGGCAGCTTTAGCTTCTTTTGCTAGATGCACCACATAGTCAGGCAAGGGAAGAGAAGAGTCGGTTTTAATTTGCTCATGTAAAATAGATTGCGAAATACTGGTGAGAACTGTGACTGCAATAAGAATCGGTTTGTCAATTTGAGCAAGCTTAGCTTGTTCGCTTGTAGCTAGAGCTGCGGCAGACATCATTTCACGCCCGCCTTGTGCATGAATGTTGAACATTCCTACATTTTTTCGAGTCGTGTTGCGGCAGGCTGCAGCCACCGTATTTGGTATGTCATGAAATTTGCCGTCGAAGAAAAAGCCGGCCTGACCGGAATAACTTTCTATAAAATCAAAAACAGCAGTTCCACAGGCCGTGAAAAGTTCCAGCCCGATTTTGAACATACCAACCGAATCGGCCAATTCTTCAACAATGGAGCGAGCCTCGTCCAGGCTAGACACATCCAGAGCAACTATTATGCGTTTTTTTGCCTGCACTATTTAGCTTGAACTGTTTCTTTGTTATTCAGCTTGTAGCGCTTGACAAAGCGATCCACTCTACCTTCGGTATCAACAATTTTTTGTTGACCGGTGAAGAAGGGATGGCAATTACTGCAAATTTCGACTCTGATGTCTTTTTTGGTTGAACCAACGTGCACTTGAGCACCACAAACGCAGGTGGCTACGACATCAAAATAAGTAGGGTGAATTCCGTCTTTCATAGCTTTTTCCAGGAAAATTGAGACTGACATTGACAATCCACCATTTTAACACTAGAAGAGAGCTTCTCAATGAAATGTTAAGAGCCTGGTTAATCCTATAAGAGCTCAATTTATGGGCTGTTTGATTTCCAGACCGTCAAATTCGGCGGCGTCAAGCCGATTTCCTTCGACATTGAGAAAGATTTTCTTGTCATTTGCTAGCGGGCTGGCTGTTTTGGTCAACTGGTCAAGTCTGGTCTGCATTGAAGACACGCTGCCTGAGCTGAATCTTTTAGACAGATTGATTTCGATATTTCCATCTTTCTCGCTAATCCCAAGCAAAATCGTACCTTTGGGGATTTCACTCACTACGCCTTCTTTCTCTTCCTCGGCAGTCGGACCGTGTAATAACTCCTCAATTGTGGCTTTGAGCTTGTTGTCGCCGCGTATAGGTCTTGTCACAGCAATTGTGTGCAGCTCCTTGTCCTTTGTTTTGGCGAACCAGACCTGCACATCTTTACTTTGAGGAGTTTCAATTACGGCTTCAACCTTTTCAGACTTAGAGTCATGGGCGTTGGGATCAGGAAAAATGTCGCAAGCAGACAAAAGTACAACGCTCAATAAAAGACTGGATGCCGCTGTATAAAGTTGCGCTTTCATTTATTACTCCTTGCATCAGTGCGTGGAACCAGTAACAGTCTGCCCAAGCCTTCAATTTTTCCCGGATTTACAGTCAACACCGAAAGTCTGAAAGCATGATCAGTGCGGTCAAAGCGGGCAAAATCTATAACCGGATTGACCAGTTTGGCGACAAAATCGGCAAATATTGCCGGCTCATCTATCGTTGGTGACTCTATTTTCAAAGAATCAATCACAATTTTTCGCTCTTCAATCAATTTGGGTTGTCCAAAAATCGCAAGCTGCACGCCTGTATCGCGCGATGCGCCTTTTGTCAGCAGAAATACTTTTATGTCCACAGAATCTTGATTTATTACAACTGAGGGATCTATTACTTCAATCTCCTGAGCTCCCAGTCCGGGTAGATCTATCTTCAATCCTTTTAGCATTGCAGTGGCTCTTGGATCCCCGAGTACTTTCTGGAGCTGCTCTTGAGTAAATTTGAAATGAACCAGTAACTCGTTAGCTCTTTTAAGTGATCGTTTGCCGAACCAGATTGGTTTTTGAGTCTTGATTTGAAACTCTCCAAGCTCGACTCCGTTCAATTTTGGATGAGTGAACACCAGTTTCAGCGATTTTACTTTTCCGGCAGCCAGGTCGGTCAAACTGTATGTGGAAACTCTGGCTTTTACTTTGCCGCCTGTTTTTTTTGAAAGAACCGCACCTGCCACTCTTCCTGCCACGAAAGAAGCGACAAAATTTAAGCCGGTGGCTGTTTGCACCGCCCGCAAAAATCGATTTCCCAGAGGCAAGTCTTGTTGATTTGGTTGAGGTTGAGGTTGTGTTTGTGTTTGCGCCCAGCCGGGCAGGCTCGGCGAAACCACCGCATTTAATACCAGTGAAAGGCAGAGTAAGCGGACAAACCTTTGCCCTTTATATTCCTTATTATGGATTTTCTTTGCCCTGACTGCGCAATTTGTCTGTAAGAGCTTCTTTGAGAAGCTCGTTCTGGCGCAAAAGAGCTTTGAGATGTTCATTGGCAATAGCAAGCTCGGCTTGAAGTTCGGCCACTGTTTGTTCGTGTGACAGTCCTGTGACAGGGTCGCGTCCGGGCATTTTGGGCAAAAGCACATAACCCAGTTGAACAGCTTTAAGTGCAGCAGCAGTTCTTGTGGGAACTTTTAACTTAGCCAGAATACACTCGATGTGTTTTTCCACTGTGCGTAATTTCATGTCAAGTTCTTCGGCGATTTCTTTGTTTCTCAAATCAAGCCGGATTAAAACTTCCACTTCGCGGTCGGTTAAATTGGAATTTGGCGTGCTGACTGTCGGTTGTTGTTTAACAAGTTGTGTAATCTTGGGATCACAGTAAGGCAGACCCCTTGTTGTTTGCTCAATAGCCTCAAATAAAGTTCTGGGACCGGAGCTCTTCAGACAAAAGCCACGGGCACCGGCTCTCATGAGCTGGTTGTGATACTTTGTGGCATGATAAGAATCGGTTAAGACCAAAACATTAGAATTTGGAAGTTCCTGCACAACCCGGCGGCAGACTTCCACCCCATTCAAAATATCCAGGTCGACATCAAGCATGACAAAATCAGGTCTCAAACGCCTGATTATTTCAGTGGCCACCATTCCGTCATTGGCTTCGCCTACTATATCCACCACTTCCGAAACAACACGTTTTAAACCGAATCGGATTAACTCATGGCGTTCGCAAACCACAGTGCGCGGGCGAAATGCCGGATGCCGGGGAGGGGGCTGGTTCATTTAAAGAGGCGGCTCCTTTTCTTATCAAATAAGACAATGATACTACTGTTACGTGTCCAGATCAAAACTATTCAGAGTAGTAGTGATCTATATCCATTAGATAGTCCGCTTATAAGTTAATCCAAAAGATGGGAATCCTACGAATTGGGTGGGAGAAACCCCAATAGACCCGGGGCTTACAAAACCTTAAGCTGGGCATGTGAGCAGTTAAACAAACGCCGCACCCCCAAAGAGGTTTCAGTTCCAATGTCCGAGTCAAGGTTAGTTCCAAAACCACACCTAAATAGGATATATGTCACAGTAGCAGTAAGCTCTTGTCTTCTCCTGACCAGTGCGCTGCCGGCAATGGCAACCAAAATGGAAGCCCGTGTCCTCCCTTCTCGTAAAGACTTGAAGAACTGGGATGCTAATAGTTCGGACGCTCTCACCATTTCTAAATTCAAACGTCGCCCTGATTACAGGGATGAGGCAGTACGCCAGGCCCGTGAGTCGGAAGAACAAAAAGCCCGCGAATCTGAAGCACAAAAGAAAGCAGAACAACAAAAAGCAAGCCAGATAAACGAATCTAAGCAGCAAGCCGCCCGCCTGAATAATGAAGGCGTGCTTTTAGGTAACAAAGGCAACTGGGCTGCCGCCATTGAAGCGCATGAAAATGCGGTCAAATACGAGCCTTCAAACAAACAATTCAGAATCAATTTGTCCTGCGCCAGAACCGCCTGCGGCGAGCAAATGCTCAAACACAAAGATTATTCAGGAGCCGCCGGTCTTTTCCGCAAAGCATTGTGCGCCGCCCCGGATAACGGTGCCGCTGGAAAACTTTTGACCCAGGCCATCAAAGGCATGGGACTGGACCCGAGCAATGCCGACAACAGAGTGCGTCTTGGCGATCAGCTTTTAGCCGCCGGCGACTATCAATCAGCTTATATCGAATATCAGCACGCCATGCAAATTGAACCTTCAGCCGTAGTTTTAGTTAAATTCGGAGACATGGAACTGGCTTATCACAGAGTGGAACAAGCCAAACACTGGTACAACCAGGCTATAGTCAAAGACCATGAGTTCGGTCCTGCCTATCGCCAGCTTGGACTCATCGCCAGAAGCGAAGGCGATTCGACTCAAGCTGCTGCTTCATTGCGTAAAGCTCTTATTCTTGATCCCAAAGATGTGGCAGCCGGTCAAGCTCTGGTTGAAATCTGGAGAAAACAGGTAGCCAAAGATCCTCTTTCCGCCGAAAATCATCTCGGTTTTGCCGGAGCCCTTCAATTGACCGGTGACTTTGCCGGCGCTGAGACAGAATACAAAAAACTTGAAACTCTTGAGCCCACACACCCCGGAATCAAAGCCGGCCGCAAGAGCTTGAACAACGCTTATCACCACAATAATGCAGACAAACATCGTAAAGCCGCCGAAACACTTTTCGGTCAGGGTTTGCGCAAAGAAGCTCTGGCAGAAATCAGCCAGGCTGTCATGCTTGAGCCTCGCAACGCCAAATTCCAATTTTTCCTGGGTGAGTGTCTTGAAGCTTGCGGCGACTACAAAGGAGCCCACCAGGCATATTTAACTTGCGTTTTGATAGATCCGGATAAGAATCAAGAAGCAGCCTCGCGTATGGCGGATATGCAAAGGCAAAGAGCACAAGTGGCCAAACAGCAACAGGCTGTTCAGGCACCGGTGCACGCCCAGATTCCTGTCAATAATCAACAAATGCCCCAGCAAAATCAAATGAATCAAATTAATCAGTACACGAATGTACCTTCCAACATAGCCAAAAACATGTACGAAGGACAAGCTCAACCACAGCAGCAAGTTGCCTCAAAGCCCAGTGCCCTGGACAGACAGATGGCAATGGTGGCTGGCGCCGAAAGACAAAGAGATTACAACCAAGCAATCAATATGCTCAGAGCCATGCTTGCATCCAATTTGAACAACCCCGATGTCCACCGCAGACTGGCCGTCAATTTGATGACA
>CAZEQP010000022.1:0-13830 GCA_964514345.1 uncultured Candidatus Obscuribacterales bacterium | reverse complement strand
GGCAAACAATTCGAACCGGTGGAAGAAAACCCCATGCTCGGCTTTCGCGGAGCAAGCCGTTACTACGACAAGCGCTATAAAGACGGATTTGCCCTTGAATGCCGGGCGTTAAATATGGCCCGTAAAGAAATGGGGCTCACCAACGTCAAGATTATGGTGCCTTTTTGCCGCACGCCAGAAGAAGGCAGGCGGGTTGTAGATGAAATGGCTCAACATGGGCTTATTGCCGGGGATGACGGTCTTGAAATATATGTGATGTGCGAAATCCCTTCAAATGTCATTGTTTTAGATGAATTTGCCAAAATATTCGACGGATTTTCAATTGGCTCCAATGATCTGACTCAACTTGTGCTCGGTCTTGATCGCGATTCTGAAATTGTGGCTAAGTTGTTTGATGAACGCAATGAAGCTGTGAAACGCTTTATCAGCCAGGCTATCCAATCGGCTAAAGAAGCAAAACGCAAAATAGGCATTTGCGGACAGGCGCCAAGCGATTATCCTGAATTTGCCCGTTTTTTAGTGGAGCAAGGAATTGACAGTATTTCTCTCAATCCGGACACAGTGGTAAAAACGCTCTTGCTGCTGGCGAAAGAAGAAAAAGCCAAAGAAGAGTTGAAAATGGTTTTCAATTAGGTTAAGTTCATTAGTTTCTGTTCTGTTTCAAGAGGGAAGCTTATGACATTGCCTGTGAGTATTTGTGATGACGAGCGTTACAAAGGACGACTTGAGCCAATCACCTCGCCTTCTGACATCCCCATTGAATGGTGCAGTACTCCCATTGAAAAATTGATCCGCTCAGAAAATTTCGGTGAAAAAATTGCAGAAGGCACACAGCCTGAATTGCTAATTGCAGCTTGTATTGAATTTCGTTACGCCTTGCCCATTCCCAGGATGTTTGCCTATGTAATCAGGCGTGCCAGCGGAAGACTTATGGGTTCTGAATTCAGCCTTGCCTATATATTGTCGGCCGGGGTCCGGCATTTTGTTTTGATCGGGCATAATGACTGCGGCATGACTAAAGTACTCAAAAAACAAAATGACTTGATACGCGCCCTGACTGAACAAGGCTGGCCTCAAGATCGAGCCGAAGATTTTATCCACTCGCAATCGGAAAGACACATGATGAAAGATGAAATAGATGGATTGAGGCGAGAGTATATTCGTCTGCGCCGTCTTTTCAAAAGAGTGACGATTGCTCCTATGTTCGTAGATCTTGCCGATACAAAATTATTCATTCCAAACTGGTATCGAGAACTGTCACAACTGGATGAAGACAGTTTGTCTGACAAAGTTCTGGATGTCGATTTGATTGATTTGCAATAATAAAACCGGCTCAATAAACAGAAATCTTGCGGGCACCAAAGAGATAGGGTGGATATTGGGCTAAAGATTCAGTATCACCTTCGCCGTTTTGAGAAAGTGCAGGACCGCGATAAAACTTGTCGGCTCCTGAAAGAATCGATTTCCAGGAGCGGTCATCGCGAGCCTCATATTTTCCCATCTCTACAGACATATGCCACAAAGTATTTAGAACCGGCTTTTGCTTTTCATATTGAACTTGACCCAACCAGGCTGTCACACAACCATGTTCAGTAAAATTGACACAAAAAGCGATGACTTCATCATGAGCAAATCCGGTTAGAGGATATTCTTTTCGACCAGCCGCTTCTTTGGTCACAAAAACCCCTGTAATCTGGCCATTAGCACTTTGACTAAAGTCGATTTGAGACTTGTGTTGATTGTGCCAAACACCTGCCAGTTCTACTTTCTCTTCCATGTTATCCCCCTTGTTGTTTTACTTTGCTCCTGCACCATAGCTAACTGGCGGCACTTTTCACCGACTTCAAGCGTCAGTAGTGCTTCTTTGCCTAATGATATTTTCAAAGCTTTTTGCGAGCGTGTATACCATAATAAAGCCGACTTGAATTTGCCTAACGACTCATAAGTGCGTCCCAGATTATTTGCAGCAAGACCAAACAACAGTGTTTCTTCACCGCCTGCACGCTTGCTCATTTTGACCGCAATGCGAAGATGTTTTTCAGCTTGATTTAGTCTTTTAAGTTTATATTCAACCCAGCCCAGATTATTGAATACTGACACTGCATCTTCGTCTTCCCTCTCAGCGTCTTCTTCAAGGCAAGGAACTGCCAGCAAGGCAAAAAAACTTGCCCGGTGAAAATCTCGCATAAAATAATTCACCAGGGCAAGTTTCAAATAAATCAAACCGGCAAGACTCCTGGGTTGATAATAGTTTTGCTTCAATATAAGCAACGATTGAAGCAGCACTTTTTCAGCAGATTTGTAATCGCCTTTCTTTTCAAAGATCTCCTCCAAAAGATCAAAAGTCATGATCGTCTGGTGAAAATCACCGCTTGCCGCCCGGGCCGCTTCTTTCAAAAATAAGTCGGCTTGCTCATAATTTTGCAGAGATAATTCTTGCTGTGCACTGCTATATAAATGATGCCAGTTGCAAGGCAGATTCGGCGAGCGTGCCATTACATCCGGGGTCTGTAAAGTTATTGCTCCCGCCAAAACAAATGAAAAAATAATTCGCATTTTCATATATTGAGTATGGGAACAATCTCTCTCTGGCGCCTCGTACGCAAGAAGTAACTTTCATTCTCATACTTTAGGATGATGAAACCACTAATCTGGAGTTTCAGATCAATCGGCGGGACGGTAAATTTCACAACTTTTTTATCTAACATTGGAAAGGAGGATTTATGAGCCTGGAGACCGTTCCTTTTAATGACAGTGGGCAAAGCGACGAAAAAATCGGTTCGCTTGATCTCTATTCGGCTTTTTCGAGATTGAATACTAACTGCCACGGTCTGGATTCTATCGAAGCTGAGTACAGACTTAAACATCATGGTCCAAACAGCATCAGCATAGACCGGACACTTGATATCGGAGGCTTGTTAAAAGAAAATTTTTTCCACACTATGGCTCTTTTGTTGTGGATTGGCGGTATTGCCGGATTTATGGCCGGTATGCCTGAAATAGCAATTGCCATCTGGCTGGTAAACATCATCAACGGCAGCTTCAGCATCATGCAGGAGTATAAGGCTTTTCGCGCCACTGCTGCATTGAAATCATTATTGCCTGAAGAAACAACAGTAATTAGAGAACAAATTGAAACACGCATACTCTCTATAAATATCGTTCCGGGAGACATAATTCTATTATTTGAGGGCGACAAAATTCCTGCCGATGCTCGCCTGGTCGAAAGCGAAAAACTAGTCGTGGATGAATCTACACTGACCGGTGAATCAAGGCCGATTTTTAAATCGATTGAAAAAGACAATATTATATGGGCAGGTACTTCCATAATTTCAGGCCACGCGCGTGTTCTTGCATTTGCCACCGGTCACAATACCAGATTCGGAAAAATCGCCCATCTGACTCAGACCATTAAAGAGAGGCCGAGTCCTCTTCAGATTGAAATGAACCGGGTGGCAAAAATTGTAAGTATCCTTGCCTGTTGTATCGGTATACTCATGTTCGTACTCGCCTATACTCTTGCCGGCACGGCTCCGGCTCAGGCTTTCATTTTTGCCATGGGCATGATAGTGGCGTTCGTGCCTGAAGGAATGGTGCCGACAGTAACGCTGTCTCTTGCCTTAGCCGTCAAACGGATGGCAGAAAGGCAAGCGCTTGTAAAACGACTTTCATCTGTGGAAGCTCTTGGGTGCGCCAATGTTATTTGCACTGATAAGACAGGGACATTGACTGAAAACAAAATCAGCGTGGTCGAGGCTTGGACACCGGACGGAGAGCTCTGCCTTGAAAAAATGAAAACATCCCGGCATTTGGAACTACAGGGCAACTTGCTCAAGTTGTTCCAGGCAGGTGTTTTATGCAGCAACGCCCATAAAAACGGTGGACTATTCCTTGGTGATCCCACAGAAACTGCAATTTTGCAAGCGGGAGAAAAACTGGGTCTGGATATATCAAGTCTTTTGTTCGATTTTCCACGCATACACGAAGAGCCTTTCGATTCAAAGAGAAAAATGATGAGCACCGCTCACAAAAACTCCACCGGATCCTATCTGAAAGTAAAAGGTTCTCCCGAACTTCTATTAGGAAAGTGCAGTCACTTTCTCAAAAACGGCTTTCCGATTGAAATGCAAACAGAAGAAAAAGACCTGATTGAAAAGAGAATACTTCATTATGCCGGGCAGGGACTGAGATTAATTGGTGTTGCTGAACGGAATGCAGAAAAAGATTTCAGTGAATCGGATCTTACTTTTATCGGGCTTCTTGCCATGCAAGATCCTCCCCGCAAAGAAGTGGCCCCTGCTCTGCAACGCTGTCTTGAAGCGGGAGTGAGAGTAGTAATGATTACAGGAGATCACGAAGTGACTGCAAAAGCAATTGCAGTCAAAATCGGTATGGTATCACAAAATGCAGAAGCGATAAGCGGCTCCCAGCTGGATTCTATGACTGATCAAGAGTTAGTTGAAGTGTTGAGAAAGGAGGTATTGTTCACACGTGTCAATCCCGAACATAAATTTAAAATCGTAACCGCTTTCCAAAAACTGGGAAAAATCGTAGCCGTCACAGGCGACGGCGTAAATGACGGTCCGGCTTTAAAACAAGCCGATATCGGCGTGGCGATGGGAAAAAGCGGCACTGATGTTGCGCGCGAAGCATCCGATATGATACTCCTGGATGACAATTTCGCCTCGATCGTTAATGCCATCGAAGAAGGGCGTACAGTATATGAGAACATAAAAAAGTTTGCCGTATACGTATTCAACAGCAATATGGCTGAGGCGGTGCCTTTTGTCGTCATGCTTTTTTCTTGCGGCAGCATTCCGCTGCCATTGACAGTAATGCAGGTGTTGTCCATCGATCTGGGCACCGATATGGTGCCTGCTATCGCGCTTGGTGCCGACAGCTCTCAGCAGGGAATAATGTCGGTGCCTCCAAGACCGCGGGAATTGCCTTTGCTATCACCTCAATTGCTGGGAAAAGCTCTTTTGTGGTATGGACTCATAGAGGCATTTGCCGGAATGTCTTGTTATTTTTATGCAAACTGGATAAGCGGATGGCCTGGCGTTCCTCTGGCGGTGCAGGGCACTCCCGAATGGACTCGGGCCACGACCATGACTTTGACCGGAGTGGTGGCATGCCAGACTGCAGCAGTGTTTTGTTGCAGGACAAAAACGCGCTCGATTTTTGAAGCCGGACTTTTTTCCAATCGATTGATCTGGCTGGGGATTGCTACTGAAATTGCGCTCTTAATTTCATTAATGTATGTACCGTTGCTGCAAAAGATTTTTAACACCACGCCTCTTAGCGGACAGGAAATATTGTTTGCTCTGTCCTGGATACCTTTGATGATTTGTCTGGATGAGACCAGGAAATGGTGCTTGAGGCAACGTTTCACACGATTGAAAGTGTGCAATCAATCTAAAGGATGAAATCGTCAATCCCAAAATCCTTCTTTGTGCCGATGTTATAAGAAGGCTTGCTCTATTACCCTTTAGCAGTCAGACATCAAGGCATCCCTTCCATATGGATTTAAGCAATATCATTCCCAACTATCAGCCTCTGCCGCTTCCGGCTCCTTTGTGGCTGTTAAATATTTTACTTGTTCTTGGTTTTTATTTGCATGTGCTTCCCATGAATGTTGTTCTGGGCGGAACTCTGCTTGCAAGCTTCATGTTTCTTAAATCGGGCAGCGAGAAAAACAGCCCGATGTACAAAGCAGCTAAAAATCTGGCTTCGATTCTACCTATTTTTGTTTCATTTACAATTACGCAAGGAATTGTTCCTCTTTTATTTTTGCAACTGCTGTATGGCCCTTTGTTCTACAGCTCATCCATTGTTATGGCGGTTCCCTGGATTGCCATAATAGTCTTGCTTATTGCTGCTTATTACAGCTGTTATTTCGTCATTTACAAACTGTTCAACCAGGACGAGCAAAAAGAAAATGCAGCACTTATTTCTCTTACTTTATTTATTGCCTTTGTATTATTTGCTCTTATCGGATTGACTTTTTCAAGCAATATGCTTTTGATGCTCCATCCTGAAAAATGGCTTGAATACTACAATCATTCGGCAAATGGACTGAATTTTCATCTTGCCGATCGCCAGCTGATTCCCCGTTTTTTGCATTTTTTCCTGGGCAGCATAGCCATTGCCGGACTGTTCCTGGCTTATATGGGTGCACGCAAAGTTCAGACAGAACCGGAGACCGGAACATGGTGGATAAAAAATGGCGCCATCATATATAGTATTATTTCCACAATTCAAGTGGCTGTCGGTTTCCATTTTCTTTTTTCATTGCCCAAAGAGATAAGTGCACAGTTTTCAGATGGAAACGGCATAATTTCCTGGGTGTTTTTTGCCTCGATTGCACTTTCCGTTATTTCCACAATTATGGGATATCTTGCTGCCTCATCGGGCAGTCCGCGCCAACTGAAAGCCACAGCTCATACTGCTTTGCTTGTTGTAGCCTTGATGGTGGTTAATCGTCACTTCTTAAGATCTATGATGGCTTCTCCTTTTGTGAAACCGGAAAGTTTGACTGTGCAACCGCAGTGGGATCTGCTTGCCATATTCATTATCTGTGCCGCAGGGCTTGTCATTTATCTTGCCTGGCTTATTAAGCAAACCAAAACTACTGAGTTCACTAAGGCGGAAAAAAATGTCTGAAGAATCGGAAGAAATCGAATTATTGGATGGAGACAAAAAAATAGGCCGAGCTACTTTTGTAAAAACGGCAGTCGGCGGATTTGCTTTGCTCTGGGGAGGAATGACCCTATACCGAATTTATCGCTATCTTTGCCCCTCTTCTCAAGATGAAGAAGATGCAGCTTCCAAAGTTTCCAGTCTGGATATAGGCAAAGTCTCCGACTTTCCTTCCGGATCGGGCAAAAACTTTAAATTCGGAAGCACTCCCGCCTTAATCATACACGGCAAAGACGGTCAATTTCATGCTTTCAAAGCAGTTTGCACTCATCTTGGCTGCACTGTGCAATACCGCAAAGAGAAAAACAACATCTGGTGCGCTTGCCACGGAGGCGCCTACGATCCTGATTCGGGAAAAAATATTGCCGGACCGCCGCCCAAACCTTTATCACCGCTCAAGGTAGATATCGTCAATGAACGCATAATAATTTCGAACGCATAAAGGCATCAAAGGAGAATTCTCTTGCTCATCTCAAAACGAGAAAAAAGAAAAATACTCTACTGGTTCGAGAAGCGTTTGCATGTTTCTCCCTTGATAGAAATGGCTTTGCATAAAAAAGTGCCGGTGCATAAACACTCGGTCTGGTATTACTTTGGCGGCATCTCTCTTTTGCTTCTTGCGGTGCAAGTAGTAACCGGAATTCTTCTCATGATATATTATGTGCCCGAATTAGCTTCGGCTCATGCCAGCATTTTGAAAATAAATTCGGGTGTTGAATTTGGTTGGTTCATCAGATCTTTGCACAGCTGGGGTGCAAATCTGATGATTCTGGCTGTATTCGTGCATTTTTTCAGCACTTATTTCATGAAAGCTTATCGCAAGCCGCGAGAACTTACCTGGCTCTCCGGTGTAGCGCTATTTGTCATTTGTCTTGGTTTTGGCTTCACAGGATATCTCTTGCCCTGGGACGAAGTCTCATTTTTTGCCACCAAAATAGGTCTGGATATATCATCCAAAGTTCCTTTCATCGGTGAAACAGTAGCCTCGATGCTGCGCGGTGGACACAGTATAGGCCAGGCTACGCTCTCACGTTTTTTTACAATACATGTGGCTGTACTGCCGGTATCGCTTATTGGACTTCTTTCTGTGCATCTGGCAATAGTACAGGCTCACGGCATGTCTGAACCAAAAGAATTCAAAGAAGAAAAAAAATATGAACCATTTTTCCCCGATTTCTTTTTTAAAGATATCCTGGTCTGGATACTGGCCGGCAATCTGCTTTTTGCTCTCACCATGCTTGCTCCCTGGGGACTGGGTCCGGAAGCGGATCCATTTGCAGCCGCTCCTATCGGAATAAAACCCGAATGGTATTTTCTTGCCATGTTCCAATTTTTAAAACTGATACCACCAATGGTTGGTCCCATTGAAGGAGAACTTTTCGGTGTGCTTCTCATGGGCGCTTATGCAGCGGCTCTGGCTCTGGTGCCGTTCTGGGATACAGGCGAATCGCAAACAAAGTCTAAATGCGCCACAATATTAGGCATAGTCACCGTATTGTTTTTAGTCATATTCAGCTTTTGGGGAGCGGTGTCATGAATTATCCTATCTGGATTGTTCCTGGAATTGGTGGACCTTGGGTAATAGGCATTATCGCCATTATTCACATCTATCTTTCGCATTTTGCCGTCGGCGGCGGAGCATTCCTGGCCCTTACCGAATGGCTTGCATACAAACGCAAAGACGAAAGACTCTACAATTATGTTAAGTCTCATTCGCGTTTTTTCATCCTGGTAACAACCGTAGCCGGTGCGGCAACAGGAGTGGCTATCTGGTTTTCTATAAGTCTTGTAAGTCCTGACGGCACCGCATCTCTCATTCAAAGCTTCACACTGGCCTGGGCCCTTGAATATCTCTTTTTTGTGGCTGAGCTTGCCACCGCATTTGCCTATTACTACACCTGGGACAAAATAAGCAAAGAAAAGCATCTTCTTCTTGCCAAATGGTATTTTTTCATGTCAGTCATGACTCTTGCTGTGATAAACGGCATTCTTACTTTTATGCTGACACCGGGCAAATGGGTTGATACCAGATATTGGCTGCACGGAGTAATCAACGAAACTTATTTTCCGTCACTTGTTATCCGTCTTTTAATCATGTTCGCTATTGCCGGCATGTATGCCCTGGTTACCGCCACCAGAATAAAAGATGAAGACCTGAGAATATATCTTGTCAGAATGTGCTCAAAGTGGCTTCTGCCGGTGTTTTTTCTTGGTCCGATAGCCACTCTCTGGTATTTGAGCCAGGTTCCGCAAGTCACACTTGAAACTGTCTTTACCGGCATCCAGTCGTCCGGTGTGGGAAATTTCTCGGTCCTGGCCAGGGCTCTTTATTTAAGTCTGGTGTTTTCCGGAACTATTTTGCTGTTTGCTTTTTTCGGTCCATATCTAAACCCGAAAGGATTCACTTTCAGAATTTCTCTTTTATTCATGGTTTGCGGCTTAATCACTACAGGAACCACCGAATGGATGCGCGAAATGCTTAGAAAGCCTTATGTAGTGTATGGATATATGTATTCAAACGGTATCAGAAAAAACCAGGTGGAAGAACTGAGAAAAGACGGATTTCTGACCAGGGCAAAGTGGGCGAACGCCAGCATGAATTCAAACGCCGATTCTGCATGCGGAGAAAAGCTGTTCCAATATCAATGTATGGCATGCCACACTGTTGATGGATATCGCAGTATTAAAAGACTGATAGGAGAAAGAGATGAAGAGTCTATTGTTTCTTTTTTGAAAATGATGGATCCTGAAAATAAAGAAAATCCGTATAAAGGAATCATGCCTCCTTTTGCCGGAAATGAAAAAGAAACCAAAATGCTGGCAAAATACCTGGCCGGTTTGAATTCAAACAAAAGCATTGAAAACTGACCAATACCGGTTTATCATTTCTGGATTTGAGGTTAAATTTTCATGGTCGACTTCTTTTTAAGTGATGAGCAGCGTCAGATTCAGCAACTGGCGCGACAGTTTTCTGAAAAGGAGGTGGCGCCACATTCCAAGCATCACGACGAAACTGGAGAGTTTCCCCGCCGGATATGCGCCAAAGCTTTCGAACTGGGACTTATGAACACTCATATTCCTGAAGAATATGGCGGCATGGGGCTGGGTTCTTTTGAAGGTTGTATGATCGCCGAAGAAATCGCCTCCGGTTGCACCGGTATTGGTACTGCCATGGAAGCTAATAATCTGGCGGAAGCACCGGTTATCATCGCCGGCACAGACGAGCAAAAGAAAAAATTCTTGCTGCCTATGACCGAAGAATTGAAATTTGCCGCTTATTGCGTAACCGAACCGCAAGCAGGTTCGGATGTTGCAGGAGTAAAAACAAATGCAAAGCGCTCAGGTGACGAATACATCATAAACGGGCAGAAAATGTGGATCACTAATGCCGGTGTAGCGGATTGGTACTACGTTCTTGCCGCCACCGACCCTCTAGCCGGACACCGTGGAATGTCTGCATTTCTGGTGCCAAGAGACAGCGAAGGCATAAGTGTCGGAGCTAAAGAAAAAAATATGGGGCAGCGGGCAAGCGACACAAGATCAGTCACATTTGAGGATGTGAAAGTATCAGCCGCTAACCTGCTGGGAAAAGAAGGTGATGGTTTCAAAATTTCAATGCAAGCCTTCGATCATACAAGACCGCTTGTAGCTTCAGCAGCAGTAGGTTTGGCTCGCAGCGCAATGGAACATGCTCTTAAATATTCACTGGAAAGAGAGGCTTTCGGACAGCCTATTTTCAATAATCAAGCGATAAGTTTTATGCTTGCAGACATGGCCAAAGATATAGACGCGGCGCGTTTGCTGTGCTGGCGCTCGGCCTGGATGATAGACCAGGGAGCAAGAAACAGCAAAGAGGCAGCCATGGCAAAAGCCTTTGCCGCAGACACTGCCATGAAAGTGGCGACTGATGCAGTACAAATTTTTGGCGGATACGGATACTCGCACGAATATCCGGTGGAAAAGCTCATGCGCGACGCCAAGATATTTCAGATTTATGAAGGCACAAGCCAGATACAGCGTGTCATCATTAGCAAACAAATCGCAGCTGAAATCAAAGTGCCTACTCGAACATAAAAACTCATCCTTAAGGTCGATAAACGCCCTGCTGTGTCGTTGTAGACTTGCTTCTTGCGTCCTTACATAAGAGGTAAATCAATGAGCACGGCAACTCTTTCTAATGAACTTGCATTCTTGACAATAGAACAAGAGGCACCGGCATTTTCATTTTTCTTTCGAGTCCACTCCGGCTCCGAAAAACAACTTCACGACACAGGACACATAAAAAGCAAATGTCACGAAGTAATCAAAGAAGTGGGACTGGAAACCAGTCTTACTGAAACTCTTCTGAGCCAGGTGGACAAAATAATTGAAGAATTGGACTTGAGCACCGGTGCCAGGTCTATCGGAATTTTTGTTACTGGCGCCAATGCTTTTATTCAATCATATTACACTTATTTGCCTGAAAGACAGTATGTAGGCGAGTATTTTTCACTGCTTGAAAGTTTGTTCGCAACACAACAGTCCATTCCTTATGGCTTGTTTCTATTCGAACCGAGAAGCGTGCAAGTATTTAAAGGTCAAGGAGAACATCTGGAAATTCTTGAGTCTTCTTCTGTTGAACATTTGAGTAAAATCTACAAACAAAGAGACTCCGCCCATTTCGACAAAGACGGCAAAGCTAAACGAGGCGAACCTGACAAAAAATGGGTCAAAGTACTTCTGGACGCTATGTCTGCAGTATGTTGCGAACAAAAACTTCCGGCTGTGATAGTAGGAAATTCTTTGCTTGGAGCATCTGGAGATGATTTGAAAAAATCATCACTAAATATAATCGGCATTATCGAAGATGTTGTGCACGCCACCGGCGGAAATTATCAAAGCGAGCTTGGTAGCAGGATAGTAGAACTTGCAAACAAAAATAAATCTGAAGAATGGCTGCAAAAATGTAACGAGTCGGCAAGCGGCCATAAAGTCAGCACATCTATTGAAGAGATGCTTTCCTGCGCTAAAGAAGGACGCGCGGCTCAACTACTTCTGGAGACTCCTTGCTGGGAAAAAAGCGGTCGGGTTGAGTTTACTCCCTTGCATGAAATAGCAAGAGAAACTCTGGCTAAACACGGCAATCTGGAATTTCTAGCCAAAAATTCTCTGGATAAATGGAACGGACAGGTGATGCTGCTTAGATACTAAGCAGCGACCTCTATCCCAGAATTCTAGCCGGAAAAGAATATCTTTTCTCAATAGATTTGCGCAAAACTTCTTTTGCCTGAGCACAAGACAATTCACTCTTTTCTATGTCTTCTATCTCACAGGCAAGCTCCTTGTCGTGTATGGCATCTCTAACCCAGACCGAATAGTCTCCTCGCTTGAGGTGATACAGCCAGGTTTCATCGTCCAGTCCTTCTCCAATCTGCATAAACAGGAATAAATTCTGGCATCTGATTTTTAAATTGCCTTTTTCGCCGGTGAAATAAAAGCTTCGCTCTTTGCCCAGATTGCCTTCGGCATATTTGCGCAAATGACGCTTATGACGCAAAGGCGACTTAATCAAATCCAACTTGACCGAGTCGGTTGCGATCTTTCTAAACCAGGCTTCAGCCTGACCGAAACTTAAATTGTTTGAAAAATTTCCCACCGGGGCAATGCCCACTTTAGAAGCAAAAGTGTCCATGGTATCGGAAGGTGAAGCGCCCACCGATAAGACCAGATCAATATCTTGAAGTACTTTTCTGGTGACTTCTCCTGGATCCACTGTCACCGCAATCAGTGCTCCGGGGTCCAGCCATAAAGGCTCAACCATTGAATTCCAGTAGGGATGAAGCATATGATGGGCTTCGTCAATTACTAACCAGTGCGGTCTTCCGCACTTGCGTCTGAGATCCTGCAAAGCAGAATATGTTTCCAGAAAAAATTGTGTTCTTTCTTTCAGTGGCACACCCAGCAAATTGACCACCACATTATTTTCCGGATTGACAAGCAAACGCAAAATGTCCGGAATCTCAGGGGCATAGTGTTCATTTCCTACAATCACCGCATGCGGTGCATGATCATATTCTCCTTCAGGATCTATTAGACAATACTGATACCCCTGGCTTGCAATTTGATTCAAGATTGCCATACAAGCTGTCGATTTACCGCTTTGTGATGGTCCTGCTATAAGTATTTTGAAATTGAAAGAAGGAAATTTCACTTCCTTGCCCGAGCTGTCGTATCCAAGCAAGATTTCATGTCGATGCGCCGGTTTGTTTTCGAATTTTTCGTCCAGAAAAACATTATCCAGAAACTCCCTTACTCCTTGCCCGTTGTCTTTATCGAGAGTCATATCGCAAAGATCCTTAAGCACAGGCAGAGCATTTCCAACCGCTACGGCCAATTCACATTTGTCCATAAATACAAAATCGTTTTCACCGTCGCCCACACCTACAGTATTGTGTATGGATTGTCCCAGCTCGCCTAATGCCGCTTTCAAGCCGGTCGCTTTATTTACTCCGGCAGGCAAAACCATAACTGCACCTTTATTGAATGAAATGTGCAAATCAAGTCCGAATTCATGAATAGCTTCAATAATAGTGTTTTCATTTGGATGCCAGCTTGAAACAATTATATTGCCGATTTCAAGGGGACTCACACCTTTTACCTTCAGACTTTCAATAAAAGAATAAGGTATGGGCTCGCTCAGTAATTTGGTAATTCTAGTGGCAGGACAGTAAAGAACTGCACCATTTTCTGCTACAACATAATCAAAAATATCATGGCAGGGAAAGACCCGATGCAAATCTTTCAATATACGCCCGGTAACAAGAACCAGATTGCGCCCGGTGCTTTTTATCCGAGCTAGGCTGGCTAACAGCTCGTCACTGATTCTTCCTTCTATGGCAAGAGTGCCGTCATAATCAAAAGCCAGGCAGGCAAAACGCATATTTCAATTTTCCATTTCGGGTCCGTTATCTATTTTTGCTTTATTAAATTGGAAAAACATGCTCCTGCGGATTGATTCTAAGGTTGAACAAATCATCCTTAAGGCTGGTCGAAATCAGCCCTTAAACAGATGTGCATAAAACTCAGACAGGTAAGAATAATGTCAGAACACCGCAAAGGAAATCGAAATGGAAGAAAAACCACCGGAGAAAG
>CAZEQP010000021.1:0-13864 GCA_964514345.1 uncultured Candidatus Obscuribacterales bacterium | reverse complement strand
ACGACTCCTGGCGCTTCAGCGACAGTGTGGTGGAAACTCTTCCCAGGGACCAAAGTCAAAGACTGCATATATTGGCTGAGAAAATTCTTGTCCAAACCAACGCATATACAAGATCGCGACTGGATCTCCTCAATTCAGGTGAAATTTCAATCCCGCCTGATTTTGCTGAGTTATTCAGATCAAGCCAGAAAGGCAGCCGCAAAAATCCAGTACCTAATGCTGCCGCCGGAGCCTTGCCGAATAGTCCTGCCATTGTCGGAAATAATAACAATGCAACCTTCCGCCAAGTATTAGGAAATTCTTCATCGATTGAAGAAGCTGTTAATTTGGCAGGGCAACCGCCTCTGTACAGAGCGGCTGCCAAAATTGCCGGACGCAAGCCGCAAGAATTCGAAGCCGAGTTGACACGTCTTGATGCGCTGAGAGAGAAAGGTCAAAAGGGAATCGATCAAATATTTGATGAAAGCAAAGATGTTCGGCTTGCAATCGAGTATTACCATCCCAAAGTTTCAAGAGATGATCACTTGCTTTTGCAATTCTTGTTCAGAATGCTTCAAACTCCTGAGCAATTTGGAAAAAGATCGGACGAGCTTCTAATCAGAAGTGTTCGCGAACTTAATACTGAGCATTTCTTTACTCTATTCAATAAGCTTGAGACTGAATTTCAAAAAGCACCGTTGAATACCAGAGCTCATTTGCGCGAACACACTCGCATAGAGGGCTTGGAACCGCTTGAGGCACAAAAACTCAGTCACTATCAAGCGCAAATGTCTGCGATTATGTCTTACAGGTTGGTAACCGTATTTGGTGCTGATGCAGAAAAGTTTGTCAGGCAGATGAATTGGACATCAACAAAAGACATATCAATGTCCTTATTGCCGAAACAGCCGTCATCAGATCTTTCCGGACTTTCGCAGTGGCTCTTAAAAAATGTTACTGCTGAATCTTTTAATGGACCGGAAATAGAGTCTGCTTACTTGAGGTGGGTGTCGGTTAACTGGAGCCGTTTAAGTGATGAGATAAAGGTCTGGCCGTTATCGAAGTTGAGAGAAAAAATAACGCCAGCTCTGGATTTACTGCTTGAGGGAACTCAGGGCACCAACTCTACTCCGGCTGGTATTACAGCCTTTAATATTGGAAACGGCAGACTGTCATTGGATGAGTTACTTGCCGTAAAGGCTGTAATTCAGAATCAAACTAATTTTGATGCTGAGAGTGCCTTAAGAGGCATGAGACTGGCCGATTTGAAACGCGCCGCCACAATTTGGAAATACGAACCGTCTATGCCTGCCGATTGGGCTCTTAGAATCAATTCTATGCCAATTGATGAAAGAATTTTTGCTTTCACTGTTTGGAGACAGTCAAGACGGCCGGGAGCCTCGGCTCTAGATGTTGAGTCTTTAGATTCGGGAATTGCCACACTGAAAAATTGGGTGGCGGAAAATCCGTCTTTGATGGACACGATTATAAAAGAATACGCGAATATAGCCCTGGCGACTGATTATTATCAAGGTAAACTCACAAGCGTTCAGAGGAAGCTGCTTACAAGCGGACTTTCAGAGAATGAAAATCGGTTTCAGATGATGAAAGAGCTAAACGGCGAGGTATTTGCTCAAGCTCGCAATTATATGAAACAAGGTCGGCAATTGACTGAAATGGAAATTTTTGATCAAGGTTTGCCGGCTTCAAATGGAGACATGACAGTTAACCACGCTGTAAGAATAGCCGCTGTATTTGGTGGGGCAGGTGATTATAAGAGATGGTTTGAGTGGGGCATGGCAACTGCGCTTCCAGATGCACCCAAAGGCAAATATCATTTAGCCAATTCTTTGCCTAAGTCGATACCATCTCAAGTCCAAGGTTTGGGAGAATGGCTGCTCAGAAATATCGATAACTTGAGTATCGAAGATCATTTGCATGTGGCTAAGCATTGGGAGCGCTTATCTCCGGCTATACGGGCATGGGAACCGAAGCGACTGGTTCGTGCTCTCAAGGAAACTTTTGGAGCGGAGCATGACCTGCGAACGCTTCCTTATGAGTATAGTCGCATGTACGATGCTTTCAATTTGAGCGAAGGACGCTTGAATGTCGGAGAAATGAAAGTGCTTTCCAAGTCTTTGGATAGATATGCCGGGCTGCTGGAGAAGCTGAACGAGCCGGCATACAGAAACGACTTCGAGTCATTGAAAGCAGCGATAAGTGTTTGGCGGCATCAAGAAAATATTCCGTTCAATCTTGCGCTGGAAATAGGTTCTCAATCAATAAGAGAGCAAGTTTTCGCTATTTCGGCATTCAAGAAAGCGCACGGTAGTAGTTTAATTGACAAGAATACGACTTTATCTGCATCTGCAAGACAAGCGTTTGAAAAGCAATTGGCAGAGCTAAGAGCGAATAAGTCTGTTGATGAGGTTCTGAAAGAAAATAATGACCATTTGTTGTCGGCTCGTTATTTCAGTCAGCGAGATCCCAGGCTGAGAAATAATCAGGCGGGACAGCTCTTGATAGCAGCTTTGGCTCGCGTTGTACCTACTCCAAGCGATCCTGTTCTGTTTTTCAAGAACTTTGATGGACAAACTTTCATAGATGTTTTACATCGCATGGATAACTCTACCATGGAGCTAATTCTACAGAGAGTTTCTCAATCTGAGTATCCTTCGCCATTGAAACTGGATCTCACCATGAAACAAGATACAAGATCCGCACGCAATGTATCTGAGCGACCGTTCAGTCGCCACGGATATACATATGAAAATGTCAGTCCTTCTGTTTTGCAGGCTGCCTCAGTAGCCAATATTTTTGGACGGGAGATGCAAATTGAGCCGCTTTCTTCTGCCGCTCCGGTGAAAGACTCAAGCTTACGCCAAGCTCCGCCCTGGCAAAAGTGGCTGGATTTCGTCTTTCGTTCGGGTTATCCGGACAGTGGCATTTTAAACAATTTGCCGAATCATCATAAACAAGTTGCTGGACTGGCAGATTGGTTGGTTGAAAACTTAAGTCTGGGATATGATGCGCACAATCTGATAATGAAATACTGGAACTCGTTGAGTTCTGAAATTCGCTCCGGTTTGAGTCCAGCTGAGTTGTACAGGCAACTCGATATTATTCACACTCATTTGAGAGATCGTTTTCATCTCGACAGGAAGGGCTTCCCGTGCGCACTCGAAGAAGACCTTTTACTGTTGCTTCGCAAATCCTTTAAAGATTCAAATGCTGATAACGATCAGTTCGAACGAATGTTGCCGGGACAAATATCCGTCAAAGAAGAAGGAGTGTCACTTGAAATAATTAATGCAAGATTGGGGCATCTTTCTGAAAACGAGCAACTGATTTTGCAATTTGCTTTCATGCCGTATGAAGGTGAATTAGCTAAACTGGTGAATCGAGGGGTCGATATACAAAGCCTGATTCCTGCATGGCAAGCTGGATATGTGCCGCCGGAAGTGGCTATAAATCTGCTTTCACCGCACACTCCCTATGCGCATAAAGTTGCCGCCCGCATAGCCTGGCGAAAAGTCCGACAAAGCAGACCCGAAATGGATCCTCCATTCGATGCGGATGCAAAAATCCTTTTTGACAGAGTCTTTGATAATCTTCGCGCCGGAAACATTGAAAGAATTGCCGCAGATCACACAGACCCTCTGGAAGCAATCAATATTATGCACCCCTCTCTTGGGGAGGCAGAAAAATTACTGCTTGCCACTGCATTATCCAAACGAGAGTTCAGCAAGCAGGAACTGGTAAGTTTCTTGAGTACGCTCGATTTGGCAAATATAAATCAAATTTTCAAGTTCATGTTGGGTGAGTCTGATTTTGCTCCGCTGGATATGACTCGGATAAGTCCGGACGCTTTGCCGTTAGGTACTGTGATTAAAGCGATGTCTGATACAGGTGAGTTGCGAGCCGCTGAGGTGAAACTTATCAATAATGACGGCAAGGTGATGGTGACTTATGTTGAGAATGTTTCCACTCTTAATAAAATAGATACGTATCTGGAAAGAGCTTTACCGGAGCGAACAACAGACGTGCGTCGCCTGGTAAATAGCCGGGAAACTAATTCTTCTGCGGCTTCCGGTAGCAATCTCTCGCCTGAAGAAACTGTTCGATCTTTGACTTTGGAGCAGAAAAAGGCCTTGCCTTTTGATTTGAACGAACGAGCTCAACTGAAGCCTGGAGACGTTTTATTTGTGAACCAGGAAGATGGTGGCACAAGAATTATTAGCATAAGGGAGACGCGCACTATAGGAGGACAAGAAAGAATCAAGGTTGAGTATTTTGATGAGCTGGAAAGTCAAAGACCGGTTACAGTTCCTTTTGCAACAGCATTTCCGGAAGGAAAGTATTTTGATTTTCAGTACTGGAATATTCCTGTGGCATCCATGGAGCCGTCGTTCTCTGAAAAAATCCGCATAATACAAAGCGGGTTGGAATTATACAAACCGCGAAGTGTTGCTGCAGCTGAAATTCTACAAGGCGGTTCTTATTCTCCAGGCACTTTATTTAGTGCAAATTTGAGCGACGGCAGTGTTAGATACATGGAAGTGATTGCAGGAAGCGGAAGCGACTTGCGACTGAGATATTCAGTTGAAGGAAAAGTTGTTAACAGTCGCTCTGAATCTTTTTCAAATGATTTACTAGCCGGAGCTTCAGTGCGTTTTGTCTCTGACATTGGCGAACACTCGCCATTTGCAAGTTTAGATCCCGGTCAATACTCAAGAGTGATGAAAGACAGGCATCCTCCTGTTGGATTTACCTATACCACTCCCAGGCAGAAGTATTTGAGGGACAATATTCAAAACGGAGATATCGTTTCCAAATTTGATCAAGATTCAGAACGGGTTGTTGTTGCCGGTCAGGTCTTTATTGAAAGAGCGGCAGATGGCAGCAAAGTATTCAAAGTTCGCACTTCAAATCAGAGGATAACAGATCCGCCTGTTGATTTTGATACTGCTTTTGGAGTGACAAGAAATGACCAGGTCAAACTGTTCCACTGGAAGGTAAAAGAGAAACAACAACTGGAGGCTCTGGAGCGCGCAGGACTAAAAGCTCCTTCTGTCACTAATCCGGCTGAATTGTCTGCTCGACTGAAAACCGGAAATATCATCTATGCCGATATGGGTAACGGAAAAACTCGCATTATAGAAGTTCTGGGTAAAAAGGAAAATTCTGTTCGAGTCAGAGTTTATGATCGCGTCACAGGAAGAGAAATTCGAGAAGGAACCTTTGAAGAAGCACTTTCGCAAGGTGTTGGTATAAAACCTGATACAGCCCGAGTCCAAATTTGGGAACCAAATAATTCAGCTTCGAATACCGTCGCGAAAATTGATCCTCGTCAACAATTGGCGCAAACAATCGATGGCGGAAGACCTTTAAGTTTGATAGATGTAGAAAAGGCGCTTGATGCTCAAGACATAGAGCAGATGCAGCAAGTTCTACAACTTGCCGCTGTATTCCAGAGAGACTGGATGCCTTACTTAAAATCAATGCGCCTGGCCGGAATGAACACTAACCAGGCAGTTCACTGGTTGCCTATGGATACGAGCAATAATCTTAAAGGGTTTGGTGCCTGGCTAAGACATATGGCACCGATAAAGATTAATGGACGAGTGTCTATTGATAAAATGAGACAAGGAAATCCGCTTGATGCTCCGGGCCAACCCACCTGGGAGAAAGTAGGGTACGACGGAAGTGATGCTCTAAAAATTATCGCCGGAAGATGGAGCTCACTGGAAAACCGCTCGGCATCGTTCAGAACGATTCTGGCCGAGGCAGTAGAAAAGCCCTTTAACAAAGTTTGGGTGAGGGACCTTGCCAAAGAGCTTTCAGGAAAAGGTGTTACAGACCAGAGAATTTTTGAACAAGCCCAAACCACATATATTGCAGCTCAACAGATAGCACCTGTTATTCCGACAAATTTGGAATGGAGGGTAAGCCTGGGACGGGATAAGTCCGGAAAAGATCTTTATTATCGAGCCTATATAAATCCGCGCCGCGACAAACGTGGAGCGGTGCTTGGCCGCCACAGCAGCTGCTGTCAATCGGTCGGAGACCATGCTGATGCAGCCGCACACTTTGGTATGTCCAGAAAAGAAGCCGGTTTTCTGGTTATTGAAGACCAGGATGGAGCCATAGTCAGGCAGTCGTTACTGGTGGAGTTGAAAAACAAAGACGGAAAAGTTGAAGCTTTAGGTATCGACAGCTTTGAAGGTGGCAGAGACGGCGAGCCGCTGGGAGCGATATATCGTGAGTTTGCCCGCAGTCTGACCACTAAGACTTCAACTGCTTCAAGTACTCCAGCAACACAGAGCTCCGGGTCGAATGTCAATTTAGTCGGGGTTACCACAAATCCTCCAGCTCTTGGTTTATATGGCAAAGTTGTTGGAGCCAAATTTGGAAACGTAGGACCAGAATTTCTAAAGGGGATGAGCCCTGTAAAAGAGTCCTTCCAATCAGACTTAATTGTGCCGCCGGATCTTAAATATTCTGATTTGCGTAGATCAGGAAATAAATGGATACTGCTGGCTGAAAATAATGAGATTCAACCCAGAACTGTGCAGGAAGCGCCGGTACGGGCGTCTTTGCCGCAAACATTCAGTGAAGATATGAAAATAGTTCAGCAACTTGAACGCCAAATTTATGGAGGAAATGCTACTCATAATTTCCCCAGAAATTATGAAAATTCTGTTGTCTATATCCTGCACCACGAAGGAAAACCGTCAGGATATGTAGTTATTGATTTAGCGAATCGAGAAGTTATTGACACTGCGGTTCTTCCAGGAACAGGAAATGGTTTGCTCGGACTTTTGGCCATGCGGACTACCTTTAATGTTGTTGAACAGTTAGGTGGAAGATGGACCGCATCTTTCCGCGAGAGCACCAGTTATCCATTTATCCAAAGAGCCGCCGGAGTGCCTGATCCACGAACAGGTAAGTCGGCAGTTCCCAGCATCAAAATTCTCAGAGAAGAGCTTGATTATAAAATGGGTGATGAGCGGGTTATTCGCGTAGATTTTGAACCGATTGAAAAACGTTTTGAGCGCAATAACTCAGTCGGCAATGAAGTTGATTCAATTGACCTGGCCACTGTTTCTGAGAGCCAGCGTGGATTGAAACCGCTCACTGTGGATGGTGTCATTTCTCAGGTGACCGATCTGCAGCAATGGCTGGATGCGCATCCAAGTGAAGCGCAGGGCATGAGTGGCACTATAAGTGCAGTAATCCAGGCGAGAAGTGCATACAATCAGGCTGTGGAAAAATTCCATGCTGATGTTGAAGCTCTTGTCCGCAGCGGCAATACAACTGAATCCATCGCTTATCGCAGAAGAGAGCTCACTACTTCTTTAAGAGCACATGAAACTTCACTGCACCGAGCCCTTGATCAGCTGGATACTCATAAAGAATGGGCGTCGCCTTTACGCAAAAATCTGACTCCTCAGTCGGATATGGTTTATCCCAAGGCAGAAAGTGAGCCATTAAGTGAGGTGGTTGACGCATCGCACAGAACAAGACGTCCTGAAATTATGCCCGCCCTCGATACAGTGGCAAAAAGACTGGGCAAAGACTACGTCAATAATTTTGCCTCCAGTATTTTGAGACTTGTTCGTGGTGCTGAATGGGGGACTGACCGATCACTTCTTCTAATCGAGCTTAATTCGGCAAGAAGTCATTTGGATTCTATTGAAGCTCATTATTCAAACTTGAAGCGAGTGGGTGACAATGCTGGAATGGACGCATTGCGCGGACTGAGAGATGAAGCCAGAATAAAACATGCTCTTCTGGCTAAAGAAGTGAGCGAAATCGCGCAAGAGCGACTTGCTTTGTTGCAACGAGAACTGGATACCTTAATGGATCAGGCCGCACTTCCGCGGGTCACTATAGATGCTCAAATGTTCTCTCATGCCGGAGGCGGATACAGTCCCGGTATCGGCGGCATCACTATTCGTTTCGATTATTTGCTCAAATCGTGGGGCGAGGACGATCTTGTCCGAATTCTCTTCCATGAAGCCGCTATGCATAACTGGCAGGATTTCCAGGCGGTAAGACTTGCTATACAAGAGGCTTTTGGCATTCGTCAAAATGACAATATTCGACTTGCCGACATAAGCGAAAGAGCACTGCTTGAAAAATTGAAAGATGTTCAAGACAAGTATAAAGCTCGCACCGGACGCGAACTGACACCGGAATATCTAGCCAGAGTACTTTCAGCAGGCAAAGATTTCGGTCCTTTGAGTGAAGCGAAGAATATAAACTTGAGACACACACTGAACGGTAAAACAAGAACTGTAAGAAGTGAATATGAACTGGCTGCCTTATTTGCAGATTCTTTCAATCATGTTGAAGGCTTCCTGAGTAAATCAAAAGAACTTTCAAATTTGCACAGAAAGTTGAACCTATTAATAGATGATCTATCAGCTTCTCAGGAAAAGGCATTTGCCGCTCTGGATAAAATAGTAAATGACCTTAATCTGGTTAATGCAGGTGATCCTGTAGCGCGTTCACACGCAGCAGCCTATGCCTTGCAATTATTTGGTCAAAATGGAATTCCGGAGTCACTGATAAAATATTGGAATCGACCGAAAGATGCTGGCGGACGACCTGTCATGCCGGATGATTTGCGCAGCAATTTGTGCAATGAATTGGGCGAGCTGTTTAAAGTCAAACGAGATGAAACTAAAACTGAATTAGTGCGCAGCGCAAAAGGATACTATGCCAGTCCGCTTGAAGAATGGGCCTACACAGGCACTGACTTACAAGTGATGATTGCCACTCTTGCATCCAGAGAAAGAATAGATCCAACACCACTCAGTGCCGCCCATACAGGAATCGTCCTTCCGGCTCCGGCAACTGCAACTGTATTACCGCAGAATCTCAATAGTTTTGTAGAGCTTTATCTGGCTGTGCAAACGATAGAAAGAAGTCGCGGGGCAAGAAGTCTCGACGAGCTGCTTTCTGATGCGACACTTTTGAAAGATCGCAATGTTTATGACCGGGTCATTGCCAATATGCAAGAACATGCAGACGGACGTTCAGTCGGAAGTGTTTCTCCTGAAATGAGACGTTTGCAAGAACTGTTGAAAAATCCGCAACTTTTGAAGTCTCTACTCTTATTGATTGAAAATCCAGTTTTAAGTCATGATGTCCAATCAAGAATTGACGCTCTTGGTGTAAGAGTGAAGCCGCAATCCTATAGTCTGAGAACGGCACTTGAAGCTGATGGAGGCGAAATAATCACACCTGATTTTTCAGCCAGAAGTAAAGCTTCAAGAGGCACTGTTTCCGGTAACGATCAAGGCACCACCGCGCAACCTGTAAATCTGACGGATGCCAGATCCAGGAAAACTGATTCCGCCTCAGCAAATCAGGCACAGAATCAAACTACAAACACTGGTGCCATTCTCAAGCAATTGGAAGATGCAAAAGTAGGCATGGAGATGATGGCTCGATTTGAAGGGCATCAAAGACGAGCGGAAAATTTAGGAGTGTCTCCCGAACAAGTAAGAGCCGATTTAGAGCATGCACTTGAATATGTTCAAGCTAATCCAAATCCAATTTCGCAAGCCCAGCAAATAGTGAGATTGCTGTAACGGGTGCAAGATTTTTATGTAAGTCTGTCTGAAGCCGGTGTTCCAATGAGTCGACTTTCTATCAGGTATGCCGACAGTAGCACTCCTGAAAATTTGACGGCGACAGGCACCACAAGACTCGTGGCAAGTCTGCCGAATCGAGGAGAAATTCTTTTTACCCGAAACAATTCAGGCAAAGTATTGATAAGAGAAGGTTATGTGCACCTTGAAACTGACGGCTCTATTTTCTTTGCCAAGCATGGAGACCGCTCTCCCTTTATTTTTGTAAGAGAGAACGGAAGAATCAAACAAGTTAGAAGAAGTCCGGCTTCTCAAAGTGATTCACCGGCTTCAATAGTTTGGCCACGGTTAGAGAACAATACTGAGTCAGTGGTCAGCCTTGCCACCAGACAAGACGTAGAAGTACTCAATGATGGCAGTTTTGTTGTTCTAACCCATGGACAACCTGTCGAATTGCACAGTCTTACAGGTGATGGAGCTCGTCTGGAAAACGGCGGTTTGCGATACGGTCGCTTAAACACAGTTGACGAAATAAATAAAGTAATTGCTTTTTACGAAAACGGCGTAGGAAATGAAATGATCGCATTTTCCGCCCTGGAGTTGCCGCTCAGACAATACTTGAGTGCTGTGAGCAGGGATGCCGAAGCAATAGCCAGCCAACTGGCACTGCCACTCCTGAAAAATTATTTGCGAGTCTTAAGCGAGCCGCACAAACTGAATACAGCCGATATATCGTTTGCAGAAGTTGATTACCTGTCCAAAACACGAGAGGCTTTGGGTGCCACTCTCAGACATGCCCGTGCACTATACGAAGGCACTTACGCTATCGGATCCGATTTACCCCATATCGAATTGCGCAAAGATGCGGTTTATTCTTTCCTGGAAAATGCCACCGCAATTACAAAACTACTGCATGCCGCCGGTCAAGCTGAGCCGGGATTAGTGAATGATGGTGTATTTTTCACTCCTCATTTTGACTGGCAGAAACGTGTTGGTGTGGAAGATTCCAAATTTGTTGAATTTGCCACCAGCGATCCCAGTATTAAAGTCAGACAGGATGCTGCCGGAAATATGGCTCTTCTGAAAAATGGGGTGAC
The DNA here is from genome assembly GCA_964514345.1 of uncultured Candidatus Obscuribacterales bacterium. Taxonomy (GTDB): domain Bacteria; phylum Cyanobacteriota; class Vampirovibrionia; order Obscuribacterales; family Obscuribacteraceae; genus Aved-18. The sequence continues at coordinate 3,186 of CAZEQP010000021.1, read as the reverse complement.
CAGATTCATTCTGGGCAGTAAAGAGTCAGGTTTCTTGCTTTTGTCTGCCGACTTGGAAAATCAGACCCTGTTGAGTCATTCGTTCAAACGGGATTCAGGCTTATTTTCAATTCTTGCCAATCCATTGAGAAGAACAACCGCAGCATCAATTGCTGATGCATTTCCTCCTGCCAGAACAAAATTCCAGGTCGATGATTTCAATCGGATTGTTTTCGAACAACTGAAAGACAATAATCAAACCAGGATTGTTTGGTCTGCCGATGGTGTGCGTGAAGTCTCAGGTAAAGAGGGAACTGTTGTTTATCACGGATTGGATTATGAAAGAGAGGCAAACGCTCTTGCTAATCTGAGAAATCAAGTTCCAGAATTGAAAGGTAAGAGCTTCAACGGAATTCTGGCTAATTTCTCTCAAACCATCCCCAAAGAAGAAAGGGCCGCATATGTCAGGCAGGCTTATTTAATCGCTCTGGGAGTGCGTAACACAGGTGACGGTTCACAATCGCGCTGGTCGCAAAGATTTGATTCGGCTATGTCATTTTTGCAACAAGTGGTTCATGTTGCAAATCTGATTGACACAGTTCGTCGCAAGAATCCGGAGATTATTGGAAATAATGTAACTATTCAACTGAGAGCCGACGGAGCTCCCGGTGAAAGCCAGGCGAATGGCAGTGTTCTTTATCGCACCACAAATTCTCAAATTTCAATCGTTCGTGAAGTCGACGGACTGCTCAGTTTGAGGAGCGGTGGTAAAGAAATTGGTTTCGATTCAAGTGTAGTGACCATAACCTCACAAAAAACACAACAAGAACCTACGGCGTCATCGAATGTGGTGCGTTTAAGAACTTCGCCGCTCGGCAAAGACAGACCGGGAGACATTGTCAGAGCTGGTGAAACCGGCTCAAGAGTCTGGCGTCCTGAAGCGCTTCCCCCCACCAGACAGGAACTGGAAGACATTGCCAAGTTTCATAGCCTGTTCACCGGCGACTCTGCAGTTGCCATACGCACTGATTTAGACAGGGCAAGACGCGGCTGGAAATCTCTACGACCTCTAATGGATGATATCGCTTTCTATGAGCAGGAAGTAGAAGCGAGCCTGGCTCAGATTCGATTTGAAATTGCCAGGCTGGAAGATGTGGAAAGATATTCTGAAGCCAGAATAGAAATTGAGTTAAAGAATTCAAATTCACAATTGTATGAATATGATGCAATGTACAGGAGGAATTCGTCAGAACTTTCCCGGAAACAGAAGAGTCTTAACGATGAACTGGATAGACGACTCGGACTGATTCAAAATGTTCTTGAACGGCATACAAAATTGAGACTCGATGGAAGCGCGTCTGACCACAACCTCAACAGTCCGGCTGTACGAGTGAATGATCGTGCTGACGTTGGCAACCATTACATGCCATTGGGTCTGACACTGTATATTTCCAATTATGCTCTTGTCGGCGAAGGTGGGCATCCACACCTGCCCAATCTTGTCGTGCACGAGTGGGACCACTTGATTCAAGCTGAGTGGGGAATCAGATACTACATAGATCAAGTTTTACTCGAAAGACAGTCTTCAGAGTTGACTCCGGATATGCTTAAGAATGAAGTATTCGAAAAATATATGCGGGTGTATAACATGCCTGCAGATGAAATAAAGCGAGTTAGACCCGAATTCAATAAACTGGTTGATTCTGTACTGGCAATTTACGGTAGTCGATTGAGACTTAATGATGAAGAAATAGCTCACGCCAGAAAAATCATCAACGCTCAATACTACTATCGAGCCATTGATAGTGAGACCCGTCGATTAGAGAGTACGGCAAGAACCTTTGAACATCTGGTAAAAACTTTCCAGGATCAGTCCGAATTGGGAATGCACAATTTACACCTCCATCTTAGAAACTGGCAAGAATCAATATCTTTTGGACAAGTTGAAAGTTTGAGGTCATTGTTCACTGAAAATGGCGTTGATACCCTGATTCCCTTGCGCAAGCCGGATAATTCAGGATTTTATACTTTGCAAGAACTGTTGACTGAATGGAGCAGCAAGAGTAAAGGCACGAATGGTCTCAAGACAGACTTTAACTATGCTGAACCCGGCCTTGCTCTGGCCAATTATTTCGAATACAAATTGCACCAATCCAATCAAGCTATAAGATTTGACTGGGTTCAATACCAGCACAACTATCTTGAACGGCTTTCCACAGGCGTTGATTATTTAGCCGGAAGACATGAAGGTTTGGATCCGGTGACCGGACGTTTGATTACCGACAATTATTTGTTCCCTTTCGCCGATCGCAGAACTGCTCTTGAAGTTTTGAGAAACTCCGACTGGGCTCCGCGTCTTTCCGAAATGGTGAGCACGCCACCGCATGTAGTGGTTGAACACTCAGGCGTCACACTTTCAAGAATCGGTCAAGTGGATAAGCTGAACCTTCATTTTGCAACTGAGAAATTTAGAGAAATCGCCTCAGAGCTATCTATCAAACATTCAATTAATGAAGTTGTAATTGCCAGTCATATTTTTGCAGTTGAGCCGGCGTCAAGGACGACCTGGGTACCTGGTGTGCACGACAGTATGCCTGTATTTATGGACGGCATAAACAAAAAGCTTTATGTAATGGATCGATACAGAGACGATGACGGCACATGGATTTCTGTGAATACAGAGTTTCTAAACAAACATTTGTCCGGACCGGATTACCCCAGACTTTCTCATGCGTTATTGCTTGAAGATACTGGTTCTACCTGGTATGGAAACTGGCGTGTAGAGCAGGAACCATTATTTGAGTCGCCAAATCTTCGCACCGATTTGCAAGTGTTGCAGACTAAGAATGTTTCGCGAGACTTCATAAACATAGTCGATCAGGCGCTGGTTGAACATGCACGCCTGGGAGCGCTTGAACAAGAGCATTTCGGCAAAACGAATATACCCATAATCGTAGCTCGAACAATAGATGAAGTTCTTCCAGGAATGAGTGAACAAACTCCGCAGGGATGGAGCGCCAAAATGGGTACTTTTGGCAATCTGCAGGCATTTTCAATAATCGATCGCATGAATCCGGCCAATTCCAAAATTGTCTTAATCGAGCAACCCTCAAAAGTATCGGACAAAATGGTCAAAGAGAATGTTCCGGCAAACCTGACTCATGAGATAGGACATATTCTCAAAGAGATGCAGAGTGATACGGCATT
>CAZEQP010000020.1:10064-14048 GCA_964514345.1 uncultured Candidatus Obscuribacterales bacterium | reverse complement strand
TGAATTTTCACTTACAGCGCGAGCTTTCTCCCTGGCACGCGAAGATGTTCTTTCACCGGGTGATCCTTTATCCACTCGTGATGGCTGGATGGCAACAAGGTATCCAAGCCGAGGTTCTCAAGAAAGTATTACAAGTTTTGCCCAGCTCGATAGTGTGAGAATTTCGGATACGGGACAACTCCTGGTTGGAGATATCACCGATCCCAGCGTTATCATCCCTCGTCGCATCAGTCGTCCAGGTAAAATTGAAGTAACTCAAGAAGGCTCGACAAGATCATATGCCCAGGCGGCTTTGGATGCAGTTGAGGCATTGCCTGAGTATCAACAAAGAGCATTGCAAAGATTCGGCACCAAAGTTCGCGTGGTCGGCAATCCGGAAGAGTTTCATTCACTAGCTCAGCTAAGATCCAGAGCCAGAGGATGGTCTGCCTTTTCAGACAACTCCAACTCTAGAGCGTTTTATGATGAAGCAAGAAATGAGATTGTAATCTTTGAAAGAAACCTCCAGCAGGCAAGTTTAAATAGAGTAGTGCGGCATGAGGCCAGCCACGCCTTAGATGTAATTTTAGGAACTGTACTGCCAAGCGGCAAGCGTATTCAGCATGCCTCAGCTTCAAAAGAAGCTTCCAGAGCTTTCGTACGGGACTTAATACGTCTTCGACAAAACGGTCTACTTAGACGTTTCATGAAAGGTAAGCGCACTACCGTAGAAGAGTTGGAGGCGCACAGTTATTACCTTCCTCATGATGCTCCAATAATGAAAAAATTTGGCATCGACCGCATCGGTTCGCAAAAAACTTTAGAAGATGCTCAAAGTGAGGTCTTTGCCGAGTTAAATACCGGTTCAAGCACTTTCAGACGACTCTTTCCAAATTCGGCTCGGTTTCATGAACAACGACTGGCAATTTTGGAAACAGATGGAGACAGAATAGTAGATTTAGTGCTGCAAGCCAGGGCTTCCGGCGTAAAAACAACCACGGCTCGAAAACAAAGTGGTCCTGCGACTCCCACGGCGACTGCCAGAGCACCACGGGTGGAGCGCCTGGAAGCTGACGTACCAAGGCATATATATGATTCATCCGAAACACCCCCTGAACTTTTCAGCCGAGTATTTGTTCCGCCGGAAGCAAGAAAACTGGAACAAATTCGAAAAATGCTAAGCGAGCTGGATCAGCATGTTGCCGACGATTTTGTGAGTACTTTCAGAAAAATCTCGCAGCTTGAACAATTCGAAGAGAATCTTGGCACTATAACCAATGAACTTGAAATTCTTCGCAACAGATATGAATCTGCCCGCCAAGAATTTTTAAGTATGCGCAGATCAAGAAATAATAAGACCCAGGAGCATAATGACCTTTTAGCAACGGCAAAAAGCGATGTCGAAGAGCTAGACAAACGCATCAGGATACTGGAAAGACGATTAAGCGATCTGGAATTATATCGCCTGGACAGAATTGAACGTGAACTGATAGCTTTTTCCGAGAGACATAGCTTACCGCGGTTAGTGCTGCGTTTTGAAGAGGACCTCGGACGCAATACCGCATTTGATTTTGGAACCGGAACGGCATTTCTCAGTAGAAGTGAATTAAGAAGACCACAAGCCGGTGATCGATTGTGGAAACATATCTATAGCCATCTGGCTCATGCTGCCGAAGACCGCATGATTGTCAGACTGGCTGCAACTCAAGTGGCTCAAGAATTGGATGTTCCTGTTCAGACACTCTCGAGCCGTTTTCAGCAAGCTGACGTATTTGACAGAGTCAGATCTAGATACGAAAGTCTGGTAAATTCTGAAAATGATACTACAAGACGCACATTAGATCGACAATGGTTTGAAAATATTGCAGGCACGGTCAAGAATTGGCAAATGGAGCGAGCACAACAACGACTTGCTCAAAGAATCGCCAATGGCGTAAAAAGAAACCGAGAAGTAGCAGCGCGAGCCAAACAGTTGGAACAACAAGCGGAAGATCTCGCTTATCATGCCGAAACTCTTAGAGGTGCAGGTTTACGTGGAATCTATAGATCTGACCAATTTGACGCCGAACATGCCATACTTGATGGTCATGCCGTAGTTTTTGCCATGCACAAAGTTGCCAATGAAAGAGGAGTGCCAGCGGAAAGTTTGAGCATAGGAGATTTAACAGTTCGACAGGAAGTGCTGAGATTTTATCGCGAACTCACAGGATCAGATCAATCGTATTCAGGAAAAGCCTTGAGTGAAGAATGGTTAAAAGGTTTCTGGCAAAATTCAAATGGCACTTTAGTCAGGTTTCTTCACGCTCCTGCCGGCATCCACATCAATACTAAAAAGTTTGCCAAACTCGCAAGCACCACACTGCAAAGTATTGAAAATCGGGTAAATACAACCTTCGAGGTCGGAGCACTATCCAATTCTGTAAATGATTTCCTTACCTTAATTAGAAATCCGGAACAAGCCGAGAGAATTTTCGGCACTCCCGATCTTCCGGCGCAAGTAAGAGAATTAATAAGACGCTTTGATACTGCAGCTCTAAATACACCCACAAGAGAAGAACTTTCGGCAATAAATCGAGAAATCATTGCCATTATTGAACAGAATCTTGATGTTTTGCAAAGAGAACATTTCAATTTACTCAACGAACACGCAAGAAATCCTGTAAATAGGCTTGCATATGGACTAGATTGGCAAGTGGAACGAGAACTCAATCCGGCGAATCCAGTCCGTAATTTTGAAGCAAATCAGAAAGTAAGAACACCAGCACCGCCACAACAAAGATATGAGGCTCTGATTGCACAGAGACCTGAATTTGCTACTGCAAATGCGTTTGAACTAAGGGATTCGATAAGGCTTGTAAGCAAAGACTGGCATGATTTATCTCAACATTTACCTGAGATGAAAGTTTTACTTAATAAATTCGAAGATGAAAGGGACAACTTTGAAAGGGAGCTAAATAGACTGTTCGGGCAAAACAAAACTCCCCAAGAAATCACCGAACTGGCACATAATCCCGACAGTGTGCTTGGAAATCTCTATGCCAAGCAAATGGACGCCTGGAATGCAGTCTCAACTTCGGCAATGGGTGCTGAATTATTGAGACGGGCAAAACAAGTCGGTGAAATCATTAATGCCCAAAGAAGACGTCTTGGAAAAGCGGAATTAAATTATCAGGTTAGATATGGCCCATCCAACACCGCTGCAGCTTCAGGCTCTGACGGAGTAATTTTATTAAGCGCAGTCGATCTGGCCAATCCAAAACTATACGAACTGCTTTCGATTGCAGCATGGCACGAAACTGTTCATGGTTCTCAATTCGAATCGATGGTTCGCCTCGCTATAGAAAATGTTTTACCTCCAAATCTAACTGGTCGGGCAGCTGTGCAGGCGGCCATTGCGCGCACGGATGAAATAAGAGCGAATTTCCAACGACTATTCAACCAGCAACTCGATGAGGCCTGGCTCATGGAAGTCATAAGGACAAATGTCGGTGGAACAAGAATGACAACCGCTCAACGTAACCGCACTCTAGAATTGATAATGGATATCCGTAATGGCGGATCTGCATCACAACCTTCATTTTTCGACAGAATGGCAGCAGATGATTTAAGAAACTATCTGAGGCAATTATCTAATTCTCAGGACAACGGAGCTCTAAACCGCATTTTGCCCAGATTGATCAGAGATGAGAATTTAATGAGTGCAATGTTCGGCGAAAGAATTCCCTCTTATGTACTGGCGGAGATAAACAGGCTCAAAGCAATTTCAGCAGTTCAAAACGGGATGGCAGAGGCCAGAGACAATATGAGATTGAGAGCACTGTTCATCGAGAGAATGAGGCAAGAACTGGAAATAAGAGATACAAAATTGCTCTCCGACTGGTTGCGCTACTTTGAAAGCAAGATTGAAGAAGAAGCATGGAGCACTGAATGGATTTTGCGTGCTCTGTATTTCGACAAATATAACAACCCACTTGACCCGACACTCTATCACGGAAATGAGATATA
>CAZEQP010000020.1:0-10054 GCA_964514345.1 uncultured Candidatus Obscuribacterales bacterium | reverse complement strand
TTCCGCTGGACATCCGATTACCTTGAACAGAGCAAATGTATCCTCATCTGCTACTGATGTCGCATCAGTAATTACAGATAGCTCTACTCTAGGTGCAGTAGCAAGAACTTCGGACGAAACGCCACCACTTGAATTAGATTCAATACTGGAAGCAAGAATTACCGCCCTTGAAAGGGAAGCACAAGAAGCCGGAAATCCGCTAGAAATTCGAGAGACACTGACAGAAGCTTGGAGAAGATTTTGGCAGATTCGTAATTCCGAAGTCACGACTCATCAAGACGAATTGATTCGAGTGGGAGATTTGACTCATGGAATGAGAAGAGCAGAAATTGAAGATATTGAACGCATATTCTCTTCCGGAATTATATCAGGAGAAATTCGAGGTCCGCGCTTGTCCACAATAGTGGAAGATGCTGAAACACATGGGTCGGCCGACTTTTTCGTAAATCTTGGACAGACTCGCAGCGTGAATGACTATATAACATTTGCTTGGTCCACGGTTGAGTCCGAAAGCGGTCTTCTTGCAAAACGAATGGAACATAGTTTTGCCCCCAGCCCTTATCGTGCGGATAATAAAGTAATGTTCGTACTCGATGGAAACAACTCGGCGTTACAACCGCTCTTGGCACATTCAGCCACAGGCGATGGTTTTTCATCTGCGATTATGGCTCGATTGATTAACTATATGCCTGCTGAGGGTAGAGATCACTTGGCTGTATTGGGTGGCGTGCCATCTAACTTTATCAATAAAGTCATCATTGGTCGAAAATTTTCTGAAGAAGAGGCTCAGAGGATCTATAGGCTAGCACGAGAGAATGGGCTGAATATCAAAGTCTATTATCAGGATGGTGTACTTGTAGTTGATAAGCACATGGCTTCCAGTTCCTCCCAGATTGTTCCACCTAGAAACACTACTGCGATACAAGCAAGTCGTCGCGTTTCTTCTACAGAACCGGAACCATCTGCTCCCAGAATGGCGACTGCGACAGAACCGGCGATGGCTTCTGAGGTGTCAGACGAAAAAATATTGAGACGCTTGTTGGCACACAAATCATTTAACGAATCCGAACACAAAGACCTTGTAAGAAATCTCATTCAAGCAAGAAGAGAGTATTCATCGGCAAAACGAGAATATGAACAAGCGATAGCGGATCTAATTCAAAGAAGAATGGCATCAAATCCCAATACCTCTCGAGCGGCGATAATAGATGAAATAATAAGAACATCTGATGATCCGAGTGGACCATTGCATATGCTTAAGCTGAGTCTTCTTTCTGGGGAATTCTTGTACACAAGAGCACTTTCCAGCCTGAGGGCGGAAGCCCCACGTCTACACGCAGCTTATAGAAACGTGGCATATCCCAGCGGTGGCTCCGATCCTGTAGCCATACAAATTCAAAGAATGATAGCAGTGCGAAATGTTCGACCGAAGCAGAGCCAGGAAGACATAGCGATGATGAGAAGACTTCTACCTGGCTTTGATGAAAATTCAGCCAGAGAATTTTATGCCATCTTCCAGCGTACTGAACAGGCTTGGAATAACGATAAAAGCTTTTTAGCTGCCGAAGCTAAACTTGTTCATAAACAAATCAGACAAGTTGATGAAGAAGTAAAACTTCTAGATGCTCGTGTCAAAAGACTAACAAGGGACAATCCTGGTTCCACAGAACTTGACGAGGCACAAAGAGCCTTAAATGCAAAAAATATTGAACTACAAATTTTGCAAGTGCAATACGCACTGCGGCAAAGAGAAATCACAAGAGCAGTAAGTGATAAATTCAAGCTTATTGAAGCTGACTTACGTGCCTTTCTTGATGCCCGCAATATGAGGTCTAGAATTTTTCACAATAGCGAGACTTCTGCGCTCGGCTTTTATTTGTGGAAAAACTTATCTCTCAATATAAGTTCAGAAGCCATGTTGTCCGCAGATGTTAATCAATTTTTGGCAGTAATACTTTTCCACGAACTGGTTCATCACCACCAATTTATGTCCTCCATGCGAGTATCCATTCAGGAGGTATTGCAACCTCTACTTGGCGGAATAAGGACTTTCGGAGAAATAGATCCCAAGCTAGCTATGCAATATTCCAAAGAGATTATTGCCAATTTCAAATCGCGACGCAAAGGAACTCCCACCGCCAGCAATATAGATGATGTTTTACATTGGAGTAGAAGTGAGAATCTGCTAGAACCTGAATTCATTTCATTCGTCAAAGAAATGGATCGAGATTTCAAAACTAATACCGGAAATTGGTCCAGATCGGTCCACTATAAAGAAAGTGCGGCTATAATTGCAGGAAAAATAGTATCAATTGAACCCACCCCCAACAACATAAATTCAGCAGCGGTTAGAAGTCTCCTGCAAAGTCTTATGGAGGGTACTTCTGTTGAACATCTGGCAAGACATGGCAAACTTGCTAAAAACTCTCACGGCGCAAAACTGGCTGAACGCATTTTCGGCTCCCGCAAACTCCCTGATGTAGTAACTAACCTCATTCTTGGCAGGGGAGAAGCCGGGATAAATTCTCAAGAACTGGCTCTTCTGGATATTTTGAAAGCCCGACTGGAAGTTAGAAAAAGGCAGAGGATTCATTATTTGAATAGATATTACAGAGAAAGGAAAGAAGAGTTTGCATTCGGGTTACAAACAGGTATTGAAGACTTGATTAGAGCAGCCATGCAAGGCATAAACTAAAGCTGGTTATTAGCGCTTGCCGCCCACTTTCTCGTCATAAAGACTGGCAATCAAGTCTTTGTATTTCTTTGCCACCACATTTCGTTTAATTTTGAGAGTGGCTGTTACTTCGCCTGCTTCCACTGAAAGATCTTTTTCCAGAATGGCAAAGTCTTTTACTTGTTCGTAATCTGCAAGTGTTTTGGATCTTGTTTTTATTTCTTTGCGCAAAAATGTGAGCAGTTTGGGATTGTGCATGAGGTCATCGAATCCTTCATGCTCCCAGTGCTGGTCGCGGGCTAAATCAGTCACTGCATGTTCGTCCAGAGTAAGCAATGCCACCAGATGTTTTTGTTTGTCACCAAATACAACAGCTTGCGAAACACCAGGTATGGTTCTAATTACAGCTTCGATACGCTGCGGTGCGATATTTTTACCTGCCGAATTGACGATGAGGTCTTTTTTGCGATCAGTAATTTTCAAATAACCGTCTTTGTCTATTTCGCCAATATCACCTGTTTTGAACCAGCCGTCTTCGAAAGCTTCTTTAGTGGCTTCTTCGTTGCGATAATATCCTTTAAATATGGTCGGACCGGAAAGCAATATTTCATTCTCTTCGCCGAATTTTATTTGTACCGATTCCAGCTTGGGACCGACTGTGCCTGGTTTCACCCGCTCGGGCTTATTCACCGTGGCTGGTGCCGAAGTTTCAGACAATCCATAACCTTCAAGAGTGGCGATACCTATGGCGTTGAAAAATTCAAGCACGCTAGCGTCACCGGGAGCGCCGCCGCTTACCACAACACGCAAGCGAGGTCCGATTTTTTCACGCAATTTACGCAACACAAGTTTTTCAGCCAGAAAATATTTGAGCATCAAACCGGGACGTGGTTTTTTGCCTTTGGCTTTATGATCAAGCAAATCTTTGGCTACTTCAAGCGACCATTCTATAAGTTCTTTAGCTCGTCCTGTTGCACCATTTATACCGCTCATCACTTTGGCATAAATTCTGTCCAGGACGCGTGGCACCACAAGCAACATGCTGGGTTGAACTTCCTGCATGTTTTTAGCCATAGTTTCCATGCCTTCGGCAAAAGCATTGATGCCGCCTGAATGCAGCCAGTAAAATTCGCCGCATACACGCTCAAAAACATGTGAAAGTGGCAAGTATGAAAGATAAACGTCTTTTTCTGTCAGTGGGAAAACTTTCTTTATGTCATCGAGGACGCACAAAATATTTCCATGAGTGAGAGCCACACCTTTGGGTGTGCCGGTGGTGCCGGATGTATAAATAATGGTGGCAATGTTTTCACGATTGACCAGATTCATGCGTGTCTCAATTAGCGAAGGCTCTTTTTGTTTCAGTTCGGCGCCGCCTGCAATCAATTGATCAAGAGTGATTACTTTCACCTTTTTCATGGTGGCATTATTTTTTTCGTCTTTAGCTTCGGCCGAAATAGGTGAAAGAATAATGACCGCTTTCAACTGTGAAAGCTTGTCTTCAACTGAAGCGATTTTGGCAAGCAGACGCTCATTTTCAACAAAAAGATATTTAGCCTGCGAATTATCCAGAATATGCAAACAATCATCAGCCGAGCTGGTTGGATAAATAGGAGCGGAGGCTGCACCATTGGACAAAATGGCCAGGTCGCTTGCCACCCAGTAGTGACTTGTGTGAGAAAAAATAGCCACTGTGTCTTTGGGCTCGATTCCCAGCGCCGCCAGTCCATAAGCAATTGAAAGTACATAATCGCTCACTTCCTGCCAGCTCATCGACTGGTAGGGACCGCGCTTTATTTTGAATTGAAATGCAGGATGTGAGCCAAGTTCTTTAGCTCGTTTGTATAAAAGAGAGGCTATATTTTGAATCACGATTATCACCCGCTAAATTTATGGAGCGATGATGCCTGGATGCTTATTTGTGGCAGCAATTCAATTATAAGTAAATTCCAGGACTAGTCACATTACGGAAAAAACACTTCCTTGACTGTACTTTATATATAGAACATAAATTACATTTTAGTTACGCTTGCCGACCGATTCATTCATCCAGGTCAATAAGTCCTGAATCAGGCGGTCTTGGCAGCTGTCAAACATCAGGTCGTGAAAAGCCTCATCATACGAATGTTTAGTCTTGGACGGGCATTTGACCTGTTCAAAGTATTTCAAAGTGGCTTTGTTGTCCACTATATGCTCGACTCCAGCCATGGCAAGAAAAAGAGGGACCGGAAGTTGTTTTTCCAGCTGGTTGACGTCTCTTGTAAGTTGAAACAGTTGAAAGCCCATTCCCGCCCAAATTGAAAGCATCATTTGCGGGTCTTTTTGTAATTCAGCCTGCACATCCTGGTGACGAGTTATATCTTCGACCCCATATGGCAATTTAATTGTTGCCTGGGGAGCGAAAAATGAGGTGAGCAGGGCTTGGAACTGATATTGAGGGGTAAAACGACTGGGATTGCCGCCAAAACCAGGCGAAAATAAAACCAGGCCTTTTAAATTGGACGGCAAACTGGCACTGGTGCAAAGCCAGCGCAAAGCAACCATGGCGCCCATACTGTTTCCCATCAGAAAAAAGGGTCTGCCGTCCATCAGTTTCTCATAACAAGAAATCACCTGTCCAAGCTCCTGATTCCAGGTTTTTCCAAGGTTTTTTACCGGTTTCTTGTCCCTTTCGCCAAATCCGGCCTGGTCGTATGAAACGGCATCAACCTTGTTTTCTTGCAGTTTGCGGGCAAAAGCCTCATACCATCCGGAATGCGCTCCCAATCCATGCACCAGAACGGCACCGAAATCAGGTTCTGATACAGGCCAGTGCCTGGCCTTAATCGGATTTTTACTCTCTCCGATCTCAAATTTGAGGCAGGTTGGGGTCAGATTAATTTCCACAGGCATTAACGTAGGATATCATAGCTTTTATGAGCTCTGCGCCCACCAACAATTCTGATACGAAAAACAACTCACATCAGGATCCTCAGAAAAAATGGTTTGCAAGTCACCCGCTTGTCTGGGGAGTGATTGTAGTAGTAGTAGTAGCTGCTGTCGTTTTCATCATTGTGCAGCCCAAAGAAACAGAGCTGTCTTATGCCGTGCGTATGATCAAACAAAATAAAGCGGCGGCGGCGGTGCCCATCCTGGAACGCCTGGCCATCAAACATCCGGAAGAACCTGATGTCCATCCCTGGCTGGCGCAGGGATATCTTGCCACTCAGCGTTATGCCGAAGCCCGCACCGAGCTTGATACCGCGATAAGACTTCGAGTCTCGCCTAAAAGTTTGATACCGATGATTCAGGCTTTCACCAATTATTATCAAATTCGCGGCGACTTTCAAGATGCTGAAAAGCTTTATCAAGCCGCTGTGAGAATTGGTTTGAAAGACAATGTAGCCAAAGAAAGATCACTCTTTTACATTGCCTATGCAGATCACGATTTGCAAAATGAAAAATATGAAGATGCGGCAAAACATTTGCAAACGGCACACGAACTCGAAGCCGGTCTGGATGAGGAAACAAAAAAAGGAATCAGAATGCGTCAGGCCGACTGCCTGAGAAGAATGGCGGCGTTGGCTGAAGTTACTGAAAAGGACGACGACAAAGCCTTGAAACTGCTGGAGCAAAGTCTTGCCATCAGTGACGAAACCCTGACGCATAAAGCCATTGCCACCATATACGACCGCAAAGGCAATCAGCAGGAAGCAATCAAACATTACCAAGCCGTTGCCCAGGCGGATCCAAATAATTTGGAAGTCTGGCATCACCTGGTCGATTTGCTCCTGGCCCGAAAAGAATATGACAAAGCACAGGAAGCTCTTAACGAGCTGTCCAATAAAGAAAGAAGTCCGGAAAATTATGAATTACTGGCCAATGTTTGTCTCAAACTGAGCAATTATGCAGGTGCAGTGCGGGGCTTTGAAGAGGCTGCCAACCTGTCTCCCACATTGCCCCTACTGGAAAAGCTGAAAAAAACACTCTTGCTCTGGGCTGAATCTCTAAATTCGGAAGGAAAAACGCAAGAAGCCGAATCGGTTCGCGGTCATGCAGATCGAGTCAGTGAGCAGATCTCCGTAAAGTTGCAAGAGAAAGAAGCCCAGGATGCTGCTAAAAACAAGGCTAAATTGATCGCAGAACCTATATCGATTTTGTTTTCACGCAATTGGTTGGCCAAAGACAGCATCACTCCTGAAGGCAAATTGCGCATCCGCAATTCTTCGGATCAACCGATTGAAGATCTGACCCTGACAGCCGTTTTTTACGATCGCACAGCCCGAGCACGCAACGGATCGGTCGATTTGCCGGTTGCCACCCCTTCCCACTTTTTTGGACCGCAGGAAGAAAAGTGGCTTTATTTTTCTTGTCCGAGTACAGTTAAAAGAGATCACCATCTGACCGTTATAATCTATTCTAAAGGCAAGTTGTTGAAAGAATTTCCGGTCGCCAAATACTAATGGAAAATCAAGAAAAACCCGATAATCCTCTAGAAAAGCCTTGCAGGCACGAGTATGTGAGAATTTTTCAGCGCAAACTGAAGGGTCTTGAGCGCCGTCTGGTTGCCCAGAGAGCATTCTTGCCGGTCGGTTTCAAACTTGGTGATTTTCAGCACCTGGGTGAAAACAGCTATTGTTTTTGCACAAAATGCCGCACACGCCTGTATCCTAAGCGTTCACAAGCTGAAAAAGAGTTGGCTCGCCAGGAACGTGCTAAACAAAGACTTGACAAATTATCTGCAGAAGCAGAAAACGAATCTGATCTGGATCTGGACATGGAAGTAGAGTCTGAACAAGACTCCCAGGATGATGAAAAAGAATCGGATGTAAATATCCACGTCGAGGAGATGGATGTAGAATTAGTGGGTGTGGAGGATATCGTCCAGGAAGGCGTCAAGCTTTCCGGCGACGAAGACGGCGACCAATGTGCCGCCGATGAAGAGGATCGTTAGTTATGAAATGCTTTGATAAAGTAATGTGCCTGCTCTTTTTTGCGCCGCCTGTTTATATGCTGCTGCGCTTTGTCAGATGGTACATGAAATCGGAGTCCGAACAAATATCCGGTCAGGAAGCTCAAGAAGGCGCAGAATAACCTCACGAGGGTCTAAATGGCGCGCTATCTTCTTCAGATGCTTAAGGCGATGATTGTCTGCTCAGTCGGTCTGGGCGGCGGGGTTGCACTTTTCATGGTCATTGTTTTTATCACCACCAAACAAGACCCCAACGCGCTGGAGCATGCGCTGCGCATGGGACTTGGTATTGGCGGAACCTTTGCTGTTTTTGCTCTGGGCGTATTCATCCCGCTTGATATATCAGTCAAAATGTACAAATCCAAAGGTGTGCACAAAGACATCTGGGAAACAGAACAAGTGCGCGACGCGCATATGCACGGCACCGCAAAAGACGTGCTGGCCGCCTGCCGCGAAGCACTACTGGCGATACCAGACATCAAAGCCGTACGTGAAGACTCTGAAAATCTGGTTGTTCACGCTTCAGCCGGTCCCAGCTGGCGGTCTTTCGGCGAAGAAATTGAAGTGGAAATAAATCCTTTATCTGATGAACAGTGGAACGTAAGCTGTCACAGCAAACCCAAATCAAAGAATATAGTTTTTGACTGGGGCAAAAATTTTGAAAATGTGGAAACCTGGAAAGGCAAATTGCAAAAAAGTGATTTGTTCGACACTTCAGCTCATTAAATCTAGGTCTGGGGTGGTGCTCCCACATTGGCAAAACTGAGCAGATTCAAAATGCGGCGGGAAGCTTTCATTTTGTCGCCGAACTTCTCAATGGCTTCAGCCCGCAATTGCTCAGCCTGATTATTGAAATAATCATCCAGAGCTTTGCGGTCGTTCAATACATATTGAATGGTCCACAAAGTGATGTTTGTATCTTCTCTTCCCTCGTCGGCGGGCTCGCGGAAAAACCAGTAAGCTGATTTGAACCCGTCTATATGCAGAAGTTTGTCGATATGCTCAGGCAGCCAGCCAGCCACTTTGTGATTGATATCGTTGTCTACTTCCAGATTGACTTCATAAAGGATCATTTAATACCTCTTTAAATGCTACATTTTGCTGCCGCCGCCCACGTGTATCAGCTGGCCGGTTATCCAGCGCGCTTGCTTCGAACACAAAAAAACAACAACATCTGCAATGTCATCGGGATATCCTATTCTTCCCAATGGTGTTTCACCGGCAATCTGTTTTTCAAAATCAGGATTAATCCAGCCGGTTTGAATCGCTCCCGGTGAAATGACATTCACAGTGATACCATACTGACCCAATTCGCAAGCCGCCGATCGGCTATAACTTTCAATGGCAAATTTTGCCGCACCATAAGAAACTTCCTCCGGAAAGCAATAAGCGCCGCTTGTGCTGATATTCACTATTCTGCCCCAGTTGAAATTACCCTCCGCGCGCCGACGGGCAAATTCGGACATCAATAAAGCCGCACCGCGAGCGATAACATTAAAATGAAGGTCTATTGTTTCAGGTGATATTACATTCAGTGACCTGCCGATGCGATCTTCGGCGTTGTGTTTTACAGGAATGAAAGTATCGGCAGTCCAGCTTGAAGCATTATTGACCAAAATATCGATAGGACCGAATTCTTTTTGGGCTCGTTCAAACAGTTCATACGAATTTTCAGGATTCCCCAGATCACATTCCCAGAAAGATGCCTGTCCGTTTCTTTTTCTGATTGCAAGTACAGTTTCATCCGCCGTTTGAGATTGATTCGACTTGTATTTCAACTCACCTGCAATATGGTGAGAATGTTCGGTGGCAATTTCTTTATTCAGACGCAAATATTGAATAAAAACATTTACTCCTTGCGCAGAAAGAGCACAAGCAATGGACGCTCCGATTCCGTGATTGCCGCCTGTGATAATAGCTGTTTTACCGGTGAGTTCTGGATCGATCATAATTAGTATGAAGGAGTAAACTGGACAGCGCAATGAAAGCGCCAGATTCTTGTGAAAGTATCCATAAACGTTTTTACCGCTTCTCCAGACAGATTGCAATGCTCAGCCTGAATATCGCGCAAGTATCTGTTTTTGACAAGCCTTGATAATTGACTGTCATTTATATTTGAGTAACTCATTGACAATTTGCTAACTTTCAATTCTGCTAACTCTTTTGCCAATTCATCGCTGAAATGTTCGTTATGATTCAGGTCTATACAAAATAGACTAGGACACTTTCTCAAATGTTTAAGCGAAGCGGGACTGAATCTTGAATTACCTAAATCCAATTCTATTAAAGATTTCAATTGGGATATTCCTTTGAAAGCACTGTCATCAATCAAAGTATCCTGCAATGACAGATGCGTTAATTGCAGTGATTTCAAGGCTTTTATGCTTTCTTCCGAAATGCCGCCGATTTTGACCAGACTGATTTTTTTC
>CAZEQP010000019.1:0-14378 GCA_964514345.1 uncultured Candidatus Obscuribacterales bacterium | reverse complement strand
AATGAAATCGAAGAATTAACCAGAGACTTTGAATTTTTGCGCCATCTTTGCGCTGTCACCGAAGTCCCCGACGATGAGCTTATTGCCGCATCAATTCGTGAAGCCAGAAGCAAAGCCTATGCAAAAAATAAAATGGCTGAGCGTGAATTTCTGGTGGGCGCCGGACGCTTTTTGTCTAATACTTACAGAGCCGATTATGACAAACTTCTGTCTGTGCTAAAAAAGATAAGACCGGATAATTAGGTATATTATGAAAATCATTTTTCTAGGCACTCCTGAATTTGCTGTTCCCACACTGGAAGCGCTTCTTGCCGACGATTATTTTGAAGTTGTCGGTGTTTTGTGCCAGCCTGACCGTCCAAAGGGAAGAGGAAACAAAGTGACACCGCCTGCGGTGAAAGAAGCGGTCAGGCGTCATGACCCCGAGGGCAAAATCACAATCTGGCAGCCGGAGAAACTTTCACGATCACCTGAAATTGTGGAAGAGATGCGGGCTAAAAATGCCGACGCCATGGTGATGGTGGCCTTCGGTCAGATATTGAAAAAAGAAGTGCTTGAAATGGCACCGCTTGGTGTCATTAATTTGCACGGCTCACTTTTGCCCAAATACAGAGGCGCCGCTCCCATCAACTGGGCCATAATAAACGGCGAAACAAAAACAGGCGTCACCTCAATGCGAGCCAATGCCGGTGTGGACACAGGCGACATGCTTGAACATCTGGAATTTGCCATTGAGCCTGACTGGACAGCTGTCGACCTGGCTGCCTATATGTCAAAAGCCGGAGCTCCGCTTATTGTTTCTACTCTAAAGGGTCTGGCTGACGGTTCAATTAAACCGATAGTCCAGGACGACACTCAAGTCACTTACGCACCTATGCTGGACAAAGAAATGTCACATATCGACTGGACCTGGTCGGCTAAGACTATTCATAACACAGTTAGAGGACTGGTGCCGTGGCCTTCCACACACGGTGAATTCAGAGGAAGCCCGCTCAAAATCTGGCGGACGGCTCTGGTTCAAGATTCAATTCCTGTTACTGAAAAAACTAGCGGCAATGTGTTTATTCATAATCACAATGTTTATGTAGTCTGCGGCAAGGACGGCGATGAATTATTGCAACTTATAGAAGTGCAGCCGCCGGGCAAGCCTAAAATGTCAGCTTCAGACTGGGCAAATGGAGTGCATCTCACTCAGCAAGACAGGCTTGTAAAAGCATAAATGAAAAATCGCGAACACAAAGCAAAAGGCGTCGAATCACGCAAATTGGCCCTTGAAGTTTTGCTGCGCACAAATGAAGAAAAAGCCTATGTCCAGAGTGTGCTTGCCGCCTCGCTCAAAGAGAGCAAATTGTCTGGGCGCGACAAAGCTTTTGTCACCTATCTGGTGCAGGGTATTTTACGCAATCTGAGCAATATCGACAAAGTAATAAAAAACCATTCAAATAGACCGCTTGAAAAAATGCCCGCTGTTTTATTGAACGTTTTGCGTCTGGGTGCATATCAGCTCATGTATATGCAAGACCTTCCGGCGTCGGCTGTTATAAGCACATCCACATCTGTAGCCAGACTTTGTGGTCATGCCGGTCTTTCCAGTTTTACTCAGGCTGTTTTGCGCAATGTCCATCGCAATATAGAAAAAATTCACGATGAATACAAAATCAAAGAAAGTCAAGAAACATTTTTAAGTAAAGATCCAGAAGAATTGAGCCAGCATTATTCTATGCCACTATGGATAGTGCAGCGCTGGCTCGAGCAATATGACCATCCCACTGTGGTGTCGCTGCTTTCGTATAGCCAATCTACCCCCAAACAATCACTTCGCGTCAATGAAAATGCAGTGGAAGTGAGGGCGATAGTTTCCGTACTTGAGCGAGCCGGATTAAAAGTAGCAGTATCGGATGTGGTGCCAAGCTGCATTAATATTTTGTCCAAGGGAGACTATCGCGGACCCCTGGAAAAATTACCAGGTTACAGCGAAGGCATGTTCAGTGTCCAGGATGAAGCCTCTCAACTTGTGTCATATATAGTGAATCCACTGCCGGGCAACCTGGTGGTGGATTTATGTGCAGCTCCAGGCGGCAAAACATTGCATATGAGCGAAATGATGCAAAATAAAGGAAAAATACTTGCCGTAGATAAATCAGGCGAACGCTTGAACGTTTTAAAAAACAACAGACAGCGTCTATCCATCACTAATGTGGAAGTGGTGGAACAAGACGGTCGCAATATCAAACTGGATACTCTGGCTGACAAAGTCTTAGTCGATGCACCTTGTTCCGGCACCGGAGTATTGAACAGACGATCCGACTTACGTTATCACAGACAGCCTGAGGATATCGAAAGTCTCAGTCGCCTTCAATTAGAGTTATTGCAAAACGCATCCACTCTGGTTAAACCTGGCGGCATACTTGTTTATTCGACTTGTTCGGTTGAAAAAGAAGAAAATGAATCTATAGTCGAGAAGTTTCTGGCGAATAATTCAAACTTCAAATTGGAAAGCTTAACCGATATAGTTTCAGCTTTTAAAAATGCCCCTTTCAATCTGCCCACTGAAGCGGGCAAATTCCAGCTATTGCCCACTATGCAAGGTCTATCCGGGTTTTTCCTGGCTCGACTTTGTCGTATAGGATAGGTTTGGCAGCTTCCATTTATTGGTATTAAATGGCAAGTATCCTCTATTAAGGACAAAAAAATGGACCTTTTTGGTATAGGCGTCGTGTTGGTCGGTATGTTCATGCTTTCGGGCATTCGCATGATCAAAGAATATGACCGGCTGGTCATTTTCACCCTGGGTAAGGCCACAGGTATCAAAGGTCCGGGTCCAAGTTATGTCTGGCCCATCGCTCAAGCTGAAAAAAAGGTCGACCTCAGGGTTGTGACCATGGCTATCCCAATGCAGGAAGTCATAACCAAAGACAATATTTCATGCAAAACAGCCGCAGTTTGCTTCTTCCAGGTCGTCGACCCCTTCAAAGCGGTGACAAAAGTGGAAGACTGGTACACTGCCACAAATCAGATAGCTCAGACCACACTTAGAAGTGTGCTCGGTCAGCACGAGTTAGACGATCTGTTGTCCGAGCGCGATGTGATTAACGCCAAATTGAGTTCTATAATCGACCGCCAGACCGAAGGCTGGGGCATTCAGGTGACAGCCGTCGAAGTGAAGGACGTAGAATTGCCTGAGTCTATGCAAAGAGCCATGGCACGCCAGGCAGAAGCCGAGCGGGAACGCCGGGCTAAAATCACCGCCGCAGAAGGCGAATTGCAAGCCGCAGAAAAGCTGGCCCAGGCTGCTACGATGATCGCATCAGCACCAGGTGCCATGCAATTGCGTCAGTTGCAGACTATGGTTGAAGTTTCTTCCGACGCCAAGGCAACTGTAATTCTGCCCATTCCTATAGAAATGATGGAAGGAATGCAGAGAAGCGGTCAGACAATTAAATTAAAACAGCAAGAAAAAGAGAAGCTTCCCTCTTAGTTATAAACTATCCAAAAATTCAGGCAGTGTTTTTTCTTTCGGCTTTTTTAATATCCAGGTGCAAGCCTCAGTTACTGCTTCGGTCAGCTCATTGTGCGGATCTTCATCCACTTCCGCTTCGAATATGAGCCTGTAAGCAGCTATATTTTCGCCGTACCAGAGAAAGACTCGCAAGTTTTTTCCCATACCAAAGTTAATGAGCAAATGGTCCAGTTCTTGCGGCGGCGAAACATCAAACTTGCGAGTATATTCATTGATAGCGTCAGCACCAAGCGGCGTGTCAATTCCAGCTTTATGCTTTGCCAGCATGCCTGTTTTGAATGCTCTGCCGCGCAGAACAATAAATTGGTCCGGTTTACGATAATAACAAAGCCAACCTTTCCAGTCGGCAGGCACCTGGTCCGCCAGCCTGACTCCTATCTGTTGCTCCACAGATTCAAGCAAAACCTGACATTGAGGAGTAAACTGTTCAATGCCGCGCTTAGCCTCTTCCTTAGCCAGGATTTCAGATTCCAGTTCTAATAAGCGCGCGTGAAAATCAGTCATAACTTTCATGATTATGCCCGAAAATCTCATGCCTAAATGGGGTATGTCTTTTTATAGAGGACTTGAGTTTTAATGACATTGGAAACAAATTCAAAATCAGCTACCCAAAAGCTAAAAGAAAAAGTTGATTCATTGCCGGAGGGCAAAGATTTCCTGCATCAAATGGGACGCTATGTGACCGACGAATCGCCTGAATTCAGTTATCTTTGCCGTATTGAAAAATATCCCAGACTGAGCCAAGCCGAATTGAGCAAAATGCTTTCTTCGCTCAGCTCCAGCGACGCCGACGAAAAAAAAATCCGCAAAAAACTGAGCGAGTCTCATCTAGCCCTTGTAGTTTGGATCGCCAAAGATTATTATCGCGAAGACGTGCCCTTTTGGGATTTGATAAATGAGGGCACTGTAGCCATGGTGGGTGCTGTCAATAAATTCAATCCTGAAATAGACTCAGACTTTTCAGAGCATATTGTGGCTACGACGCAGCGGGCGATATCACAATTCGTTAAAGAAGAAACCAATTCAAAACAATTGCCTCAAGCTTTAATTGAAAAAATAAGTTCTATAAAACCTGTCGCGCGAAAACTGGCAGAACAACTGGGTCGAGAACCCACTCGCGCCGAAATCGCCAAAGCTATGAAAACAAATGAAGACGATTTAGATAGATTGATAAACTTAGCCAAAGCCAAAGAAGAAGAAGCTGGAGACTCGGAAGACGGGGAGGCAGACACCGACAGCGAAGTAGAATTTGACCAGCAAGATGAAAGTGAGGAATACTTCGAATCGGATTATGACGGATCATTTGAAGAAGACGACGACTGAGCGCGGCCGCAGCGCAAGACGAAATGCCCGTGCCATGTCAGACCCAGATCGTAAGTTCTTGCAGATTGTAAAAACATTAGATCCTCAAGCCAGGCTTATTGAGACACGCGCAATGACAGGCGGCATCTCGGCTGAAATGATCGCTGTAAAATTTTCTTGTGGAGACACCACTAAAGAAATTGTAGTGCGCAGACACAGTGAAAAGTCGCTTGCCGAAAATCCGCAATTAGTCGAGCAAGAATTTGAAATACTGAAAGAACTCTGTCAAGCTGGGCTTCCAGTGCCATATCCCTATCATCTGGATGCAACAGGCAGGATATTTTCCCGCCCCTATCTGGTGCTCAGTTTGCTTGACGGCAAGACTGAATACGCACCAAAAGACGTGAATGACTTTGGAAGAAAAATAGCCTTGAAACTACTTGAGATACACTCGCTCAATAGTGATGGAAAGTTTTCTTTTGTTCCTGATCAAAAGAAACGACTGGATAAAGAGCTATTTCGTCAGAAAGAAAAATATGATCAATCGACCGACGAATTGAATGTACGTGAAATCTTGAAACGAAAATGGAAAGAATGTATCTTCAATCCACCTGCGCTTTTACACGGAGATTTCTGGCCGGGCAATATTCTCTGGCGGGACGGAGAAATCACAGGCATACTCGACTGGGAAGAGGCGGAAATTGGCGACCCGTTATTAGAGCTTGCCATTACCAGATTTGATTTGCTTTTCATTTGTGGTCAAGAATGTATGGACACTTTCACCCGAACTTATCTGGAAAATTCTAAAATCAATTCAGACCGCTTGCCCCTTTTCGACTTGATAGCCGCCTTGCGTCCGTCCGGAAAGATGGAAGCTTGGGCAAATGCCTGGCGTGAGCTGGGCAGGGACGACATAACAGCCGAGTCGCTGGCTGCCTGTCATAAAACCTTCAGAGAACGGGCATTTTCGGCTACGTAGTTTTCCCATTTACTCTAATGCTTCTTATAAGCACAATATAGTCACCCTCAACTTTCGGTGACATAACCATGCTGCAAAAAATGATTTATACCAATCTTTTGTATTTGTCTCTGGCTCTGTCAGTGGTCAGTTATTTTCTGGCAAGGACTCACGGCTTGCTCGATCCTATGACACTGATTGTCTCAAGTGCGGCGGTTATCTCTGTTATTGTCTCTTGTTCGGTCAAAGAGAACGCTTTTCTTGTGATTAAGTCCTAGCAAGTCAGGTCGCACTATTGTACTGACAGCTTGTACAATATTTTTATGCGAAAGAAATCTTCAAAAAAATTGGCAAAAGCGAATCGGGTGAAATCTAAGCCGAAAAAAAATGCACGAGGTATTTTCAAGATTCGAAACGAAGGTGATCTTGAGAAAGCGCATGCTGAAGTCTTGGAAGATTTTGAGCGGTCACTTAATAAAACTCTTTCCGAGTTGTGAGCAAATATGGTAGCACCAAATATGCTATCGCTGCAAAAAACGCATGAGACGAATGATGAAATTATTTGATTAATTCTGACACCGCAATCTAGCAAATTAATATTAGAAAAGCCCCTCTTTTTTGTCGGCTGTGTCATGATGGGAATCCATTCCTGGGAAATGGGAACAGGTATCCATCGGTCAACTTAGCCTGCAACAAGCTGGCTAGCTTTCGCGCGACGAAATTATCTTCGGGAAAGACTCAGTTGGAAACGATTCGGAACAATACAATTTATCATCCTCGAGTATTTGTAGAAGTACTTAAGTTCTTATCTCTCTTCTTAGTAATTACTGTCCCTGTAATATTCGCAAGTCCAGCCTCGGCACAAGTCTTGCCTTTTTCACAAGCCGATATTGGGACGACAGGTGTCAGCGGGACATATAACTACAGCTCCGGCGTATACACCGTGGGCGGTGGCGGCGCGGGCATCTCTGGAACAGCGGACAACTTCTGTTATGCCAGCGCGACAACATCCGGAAATATTGAGATGATCGCGCGGGTAAATACCCAAACAAATACAAATCCTTATGCCACCAGTGGATTGATGATGCGTGCTTCGACGAATGCGAATTCAATAAACGCTTACATTTCTGTCTCGCCCAGCAACGGAGTTAACTTCTCATCGAGAGCAACAAATGGTGGCAATACGACAACTGTTTACGGACCGACAATAGCAGCACCAACATATATAAGGTTGGTCAGGAGCGGCAATAATTTTTCCGGTTATCAATCCACAGATGGAATTAACTGGACGCTTGTAGGAACAACCACTTTATCGAATATGCCAAATTCTTTCTTGGTCGGATTTGGAGTTTCCAGCAATGTATCAGGTACTCTCAGCACGGCAACTTTTGACAAAGTAAGTTTCATGTCGAGTGTGCCACAAAGAAGTGCAAATTTAATGATGTGGCTTCGCTCAGATGTGGGAGTCACTACCAGTAGTGGCGCGGTGACAAACTGGGCCGACCAATCAGGAAATGGGTATAACGCAACACAGACGAGTGGTTCAGCCAGGCCGACACTGACGACTAACGCGGTTAACGGATTGCCGGCGATAACATTTAACGGAAGCTCGCATTTTTTGAATCTGCCTGCCGGGTTCAAAGACTTATCTCAAGGTCTTTCCTTTTACATTGTATATAAGCCTGGAACCACTGCAAATTATCCGATTGATATTGGGAACGGTGGAGCCAGCAATGACCAGTCTATATATGGATCAGCTAATTTCATTTATTACTATTCTTACGGCACTTCATATGCGCTGGTGACATCGAATTCCTCCGGATACACGCCGAACGTTTATCAGGTTTTGGAAGTGGTTCACAATGGTACTAATAACGCCACCATTTATAAAAATGGAACGCAAACAGGTACGGGCACTGTTTATCCGCTCAATACTATAACGCGCTCGACAAACAGGATCGGGCAGTATGGTGGCGGCAGCTATTTTTATTCAAGCGATATTGCCGAGATAATTGTGATGAATAAAGGCACTACGGCTGCCGAGCGAGCTGCGATCGAAAGTTATTATTTTTCAAAATATGCAGTGGGTAGCCAGCCAACTCTGTCTGCGCCTGTAATTACACCTAACAACACAGTGGTGGCAACGTCACCCCAGACGGTGACGATAACCGGAGATGCCGGTGCAAATCTTTTTTATACGACGAACGGATCCACGCCAACATCGGGGTCGACACCATACACGGCACCATTTACGATATCATCGACAACGACTGTAAAAGCGATAGCGATAAAACAATTTTACACCGATTCTCCTGTTTCGACTTCAATCATCCAAATTGACCCGACTACAGCAGGCATCTCCAGAACAGGATTGATGCTTTGGCTCAAATCGGATTTAGGTGTGCAGACCAGCTCCTCAAGCGTTACAGACTGGGCGGACCTGAGTGGCAATAGCATGAATGCCACCCAGGTGACAAGCGGAGCAAGACCGACAATTAATTCAAGTGCCATTGCCGGACTGCCGTCTGTTGTGTTCAACGGCTCAAGCCAGTATATGAATCTGCCGACAGGGTTTGCCAATTTAACATCCGGAGCTAGCCTGTTTGTTGTGAAGAAAACGACTGCAACGCCAGGCGGTCATAAAGCTATATTTGATATAGGAGCCGGTGCCAATGACCACTTCACGTTGTATGATTATCCCACAACAACAGAACAATTATGGGCGTATTCAGGCGCATCGCAGGGCTCAATATCTTCCACTTCCGGTTTCACGCTCAACCAGTTTCAATTAATTGAAGGCATTCATTCAGGAGCCGGCTCGGGAAGCATATACACAAACGGTGTGCTTGGAGTGACGGGGTCACTGTACAACTTAAGCAATGTGAGCAGGACCTCGAACGGCATTGGAACTTATACATATAATTATGGCAATCTGGTCCAAGGTGAAATCTGCGAGATTCTTTTCTATTCAAGACCAGTTACCAGTCAAGAACGGCAGGCAATAGAGCAATACGTAAATAATCGCTACCAGTTTTCAGTTAAGCCACCAGTAATAACACCAGCATCAGGTGTCTATTCGATTCTGCCTGCGACGGCAACAATGTCTGCCGATCCCGGTGCAACAATTTATTTCACGAGTGATGGATCTCAGCCGACGACGGGCTCAACCCAGTACACAACGCCGATTGCGCTTTCAGGTAGTGCGGTGCTCAGAGCGATAGCTGTGACAGGCTGGGGAACAAGTTCAACTACGGACGCCTATATCCAGCTTAAACAAGGCACTGAAAATGTACCAAGAACGGGAATGCAGCTCTGGTACAAGTCAGATTATGGTGTTTTGACAACAGGCGGGTCAAATGTCACTCAGTGGTCAGATATGAGTGGCAATGGTTTCCATGCCACCCAATCCAATGGAACAAATAGACCGACACTGACTAATGACCTGGTGAATGACTATCCGGCACTTTCATTTAACGGCACAGCACATTTCTTGCAGATGCCTGCAGGCTTTGCCGACTTCACATCCGGTGCCAGCATATTTGCTGTGACTAGACCGACAGGATTTCCTTCTTCAACACCGGTAATCATGGACTTCAGCAATGGAGCCGCCAATAGCAATAATCTGACTGTTCTGGAAGGGACTTCGACAACGATTGGATTCAATGCATATAACGCTTCGACAAGTAGCTCGGTGAATTCGACCAGTGGATTAACTCAAGGCAAATTCCAGATGTTTGAAATTATCCATAATGGTGCAGCGAACGGGACTGTTTATACTAACACCACCCAGGGTGCCACAGGAACTGTGCAGAATCTGGTGAATATCGCCCGATCGACGAACTATGTCGGAAGATCCGGTGGTGGCACACCGCTCTACTTCCAAGGCGACCTCGCTGAAATATTTATGTACAACCGCGGACTTTCAAGCAGCGAGAGAGCCGGTGTGGAATCTTATTTGATGCAGAAGTATCAACTCGGCAATGCAGCACCGATAGCGCCGATATTTAGCATATCCACAAGCACTCTTGCCGAAGCTTCCCAAGTCGCAATCACGGCAGAGCCCACATCGACGATCCATATAACCTTAGATGGAAGCACACCGACCACATCGAGCCCCGTTTACGATAAGCCGGTCAATATCTCATTTACGCAGACTTTGAAAGCAATTGCCGTATATCAGGGTGTCTCAAGTAGCGTGACCAGTGCGACATACACGCTGAATTCGACCAAGTGGCCCGCACCGCATGCCACCGACACAACACCTTTGCATTTAAATCTTCAACTACCCACGACAGCCATTCCGCAATAAGAAGTAAGAGAAATGAAACGAAATCAATTTCAATTGAAAAAAATATGGCAAAAAATGGGAGCAGTCTCATTGAGTTTGCTATTTTTCTGGACGATGAATGCGCCGGTTGTTTTGGCACAACAAGAAGCAAATAGAAAAGCTCCGCCGCCTCCAGCTATGCCAAAGAGCGTGAGAAAGGGTGAGAATAAGGTCAAACTAGTAAAACCGGTCCAGACGACCAAGTCAAAAGAGCCAACTGATCTAGAAGTGATGACGCTTCGAGTATTTCCTGAGCCGCTCACACCGATGTCGGGCAAAGAAGTAAAAGGCGAGAATGCAGATATTGTAAAAGCACTGGATGCGTTCAAACTAAAAAACAACTACGAAGACATTTCGGACCTGACAGGATTTCTAAAAAAGTATCCCAAGTCTAGATGGCGCCCATCGCTTGAATTGAATGTGGGCTTGCGCAGACAGGAAGCAGGATATATTTCTGACTCGCTTTCTTTGTGGAAATCAGCTTGGGAATCCGCCAAAAATGAGAAAGGAAGAAATCAAAGAGCTGTAGCTGACAGAGCCGTAGCCGAGATGCTTTATCTTGATGCGCGCCTTGGCAGAATGCCCGAGCTTGAAAAATATCTTGCCGAAATCAAAGGCAGAGAAATGAATGGTGCCGTCGAGCAGATGGTCGAAGGTGCACGCGAGGGAATGCTACGCATGCAGGCTGCCCCGCAAGATTCTTTCAAATGCGGACCGTATGCCGTCAACACACTTTTATATATGAACGATGAAGTGATGAAACGGCATCCGACTGTGGACGCTACTCCTTCGACCGCGCAAGGGACAAATCTTGCGCAAGTAAAAGATGTTGCCGATCAGGTAGGTCTGCGCTACCAGATGGCAAAAAGATCAAATGGCGCTCCGATAATCACACCGGCTGTGATGCACTGGAAGCTTGATCACTTTGCTGCCATCACAAGTCTTGCCAAAGGTAGATATCACGTTATTGATCCGACATTTGATCGGGGCGGAAATCTCTGGCTCACTCCAAAAGTCATCGAAACAGAATCGGACGGATATTTTCTGGTGCCGGAAGGGCCATTGCCATCTGGATGGAGAACGGTTGAACGAGCAGAAGCAGAAAATGTTTGGGGTAAAGGAGGATCGTCAGAATGCGATCCAGGCAAGCCTCCAACCGACCCGCAGAAATGTCCGAAAGGCGATTGCTGCGATAGTGGCGGCATGGCAATTGCTAAAGTTTTCACTATGCAAAACACGCTAAAGGTCATGGACACTCCGCTCGGATACAGCCCTCCTGTTGGTCCATCGATTAATAATTTAATAAATTACAACCACATGGAGGTCGGGCAGCCGGTCACTTTCACATTCTCCAATCTTGGACCAAACTGGAGTTTCAACTGGTGCTCCTGGGTAACTATCGATGCTTCACAGAACGCGACAATAAATGTGCAAGGCGGCGGGCAAGAAACTTATGCTTATTCGCAGCCGGATAATTCAAGCAATCCTTATCCGCCGGCGCTCACATCGCAAGCGATTTTGTCAATCGATGCTGCCGGAGTTTATCGCCGTACTGCACCAGATGGCTCGTATGAAATTTTCAGTCAAGCTGACGGCACCGGTAGATATTTCATGACTCAGGTGGTTGATGTCCATGGAAACAAAGCCACAATGGCTTACGATGGGAATTTCAGACTGACTTCAATTACAGACTCAATCAGTCAGGTGACATCCGTCACATATGTTTCAAACACAGTGGGTAATGTCGGCTTTTACAAAATTGCACAGATAAGCGACCCCTTCAGCCGGACTTGCGCTTTTTCTTATGATTCGACCACCACAAATCTTGTATCGATAACCGATGTGATCGGCTTGGTGTCTAAATTTACGTATGATACAAGCTCGACATTCATAAATTCTTTGACCACGCCTTATGGCACGACATCTTTTTACCAGTACACTGCAAATTATCCAGCCGAAAACAAATTCATGCGGGGGCTCAAGTTTTATTTCCCGGATGGAACGGCGGCATTATGCGAAAACTGGTTGCGTCATGAAGTGCAGACACATTTCTGGAGCCGCCAACAATTTGGACTTTATCCAAATGATGCTGCTAACAGAGACTACACTCATTGCCAGAACACAAAATTTATGGTCCGGCCTATCTCACAAAATGAGACACCGGTACCGTCCTGGGTGAAAGAACCGCTTGAAGGACAAGTCACTTTTACTTATGAAGGACAGTCAAGCGGCCTTGATTTTAATTTTGTCGGAAACAGCAATGACCCAATTCAGGTAAGTCGGACTCTGGATGACGCTTCAGTCCAGAATTATTTTTATGAATATGGAGCTTTCGGAAATGTCACAAAATCGACAGATCCGGTTGGCAGAGTTTTTGAATATCGATATGCCGCAAATAACATAGACCTGCTTGAAAAACGTCAGACAAAATCAGGCGCCAATGATCTTTTAGGAAAATGGATATTCAATAACACCCAGCACTTGCCAAATATCGCTATTGATGGCTCGGGGCAAAGAACTGTATATACTTACAATTCTTTCGGAGAACCGCTTACAATCACTGATTCGAACAATAATGTCACAACGATGACATATAACGGAAACGGCTATCTGACTCAAATAAACGGTCCGCTTCCGGGAAATAATGACATTACCACAATAGCCTATGATGGCTACGGGCGCGTTTACACGGTCACGGATAGCGTTGGCTATGTGATTACCTATTCTTACGATAACGCGGACAGGGTCACCCAGGTCACTTATCCGGACGGGACCTCTGAGCAAAATATTTATAACAAGCTGGATAAAGTCATGTCGAAAGACAGAAACGGTCGCTGGACCGAATATGCATTCGACAATATGGAACAGATGGTCTATGAAAAAGATCCGCTTGGAAGAAAGACTCAATATGTCTGGTGCGATTGCGGCTCTATTGAGCAGTTAAAAGATCCGGCAAATAACACGACAAGCTGGGACCATGATATTCAAGGTCGCGTGACCAAAAAAACATATGCCGACTCAACCGATGTGGACTATGTCTATGAAAACACAACAAGCCGTCTGAAGAATGTAACCGATGCTCTCAATCAAGTAAAAAATTACACCTATTATTTAGACAATTCGCTCTATCAAGTCAGCTATACAAATGCAGTCAACGCCACTTCCACCGTGACAATGACGTATGACGCCAGCTATCCGCGTCTTGCCACCGCCGCAAACGGCTGGGGGACATACACTTATTCGTATAATAATTACATCACTGACCCATTTGCGCCTGCTGCCACTGTCACCATGGGCGGGACTAATACCACAGGTGACAAAATAAATGTAACTGTCTTTAATTCGACTCTTGGAGGCGGCAAACGCAATGTGCAATATTCGGTCCAATCAGGCGACACAACATCGACCTTACTTGCCACTTCTGTTAAAAATGCAATTAACGCAGACGGGACACTTTCAGCGGCAGGAATTACCGCAACGTCATCCGGGTCTGTCATTTCAATCACAGCGCCCGTGCCTCTGGTCGTGTTTACTTTTCAGTCCGCATCTAATGGAATAACCACCCAAACAATCGGCGGGACAATAACTGCAAGCGATGTTGTGAATATCACGGCAATTGATGCGGCGTTGCCAAATGGGCAAAAAACTCTCTCTTATACAGTCGGTGGCGGAGACACGACAACAACTATTGCTACCGCATTGAAAAATGCCATTAATGCCGACTCAGATTATACCGCTGCCGGAATCACCGCCACCTCATCTGCTGCTGTAATCAGCATCACGTCTACTTCTTCAAACGCGACCACATACACCCAAAACGTAAACCAGGGAGCGACAGAGACAATTACAAAAGGAGGAGGACCGACCGAAATTGCAACTACAAGCATCACAACTGGTGGCGGAATGCTTTCGACCGTGCACAATAATGTAATTGCAAATTCGGACATAACATATCTGTATGACGCCCTGGGAAGAACGATAAATCGCTCAATCAACGGCTCAAGCAATTCGATAAACTGGGTCTACGACCAAATGAGCCGGGTGACGCAAGAGGCAAACGCGCTTGGCACATTTTTATATAACTACGTCGATAACACATCCGGCTCATCAAAAGGCGTGACCCGCTTAGCGTCGATAAATTATCCAAACGGCCAGACTACACGATTTGACTGGTTCTCAAATACAGGCGACCAGAGATTGCAGCAAATAAGCAATATGAACCCGAGCGGTGCCACCATTTCGCAGTTTAGTTATCGATATAATCCGGCAGG